>JAGQOZ010000163.1 GCA_020426955.1 Planctomycetales bacterium | reverse complement strand
CGAATTTCCACTGCTGCCTTTGATTCCAATAACCAACGTGTCCTTATTTGGGACGGCAAGACGTTGTTCACCTACGAACAACAAGATGCAAACTTTAAATTGACAACTGAAAAAAATTGGAGTCAAGACGAAACAGATATCGTCTTGGCAGCAGGTCACGGGCACGCAATCTTGGCGACCGAACAAGGCCAAGTCGCCGTGCTGCGGGCCGACACGTTAGAACAGGTCAAAGAGCATACGTTCCCAGACGATCAGCCTCGGTTCGCCAAGGTTTCTCCCAATGGAGCCTACGGCGCCGTTTTATTTCATTCGGGCAGACTCGTGGTGCTGGATTTAAAAACGGGGACTCCGGCACTGTCATCGATCGTTCCCAGGCGGCACAACGTAACCGCCATCGAATTCAATGACCAGCAGCAATTGGTCATGGTGCGAACCGGAAAGCGGATCGAAACGTATGACCTTGGCAATGCATCTAAAATCGAAACAGATTCACTACCCTATAGCGTGGGCGAAAATGTCGCTCGATTTGGCCTGGATCCTGTTTACAAGATCTTTCCCAAGCCGGGCAAAGTTCAAGACACTATCAGCTACGTGCTAACCGGAAAAAGGACAGCTCGGATTGACGAAGGCGGCGGTTTGCAGGCAGTTCAGATTGAAGTCGATCCTTGGGAGCCGATTTGGCACGGAGCCGTCTTCATTGCCGTGATACTGACGGTGTCTTCGCTATACATCTACCGGCAAGATTTTTAACCGGACCGCGTTCGTTCGGTTCGATAGAATCTAATTCAACGCATCGCGGTTCATGGTGACTTCCGTGGTAAACGTTTTACCGGCCAGAAACTTGGGAGCAACAATTCCATTTTGATCTAACGGAACGGAAATGGTGACCGTAACAGTTTCAGTGTCGTCTTCAATCACCGCCGGATCGACGTCGATCTGGGTTCCTCGCGCCGAAACGCTGGCCATGATGCTTTGAGCCGTTTGCGTTACTTCGCTGGCACTGGTGCCAAAACAGATGCCTCGCCGAGCAGCTTCATATGCGGCGTTATCGGCCGTGTGTCGAATCATATTCAGACGGCAAAATTCCAGGCAAGTGATGACGACTAGAAACAAAATACCAGCCGTCAAGGCAAATTCAACAGCCACCGCACCGGTGCGTTCACGGCGACGGAAATGTTTGAATTTCATATCGGTTTACTCCGTCATCAACACGGGCAATGTCAACGCTATTTCTCGAAAGATGGCTTCCAGCGACGCCGCGTCCGGAGCGTGATAGCTGTTGCCGCCGGTAATGTCCGCTACTTCTTGCATCTTACTTTTGTCCGCGTCGTCGCCGAATGAAATCGTATGGATCACAATATTGGCAGCCTTGGCTTCCTCTGCGGCGAACTTGGGATTACGTCCTCGATTCGCCAGCCCGTCCGAAAGCAATACCATCGTTTTTTCGGCCAGCGGTCGGGTTCGAGTAGGATCGGTCAGCGTCTGAATACCCTTCTGAATGCCTTCATCAATGTTAGTAAATCCATTGATCGGAACAGACGAAAGGTGATTCATTTGGCCCTGCGTGGCGCTGTAATCGCTGCTCAACGGGGCGCGAATGTCAGCTTCGTCAAAAGTGACATCACAAAACGTTCCCGCACTCGAGTAAGACGCCAGAGCCAACTGTTCGTCCTGCGGAGTCAGATTCAGTGCCGAAATAAATGATTGAACGGCCACATTCAATGCGCCCCAACGACTCAACGATGGGTCGGGCGGGTCACAAGCGGATTTACCGGGTGGCATACCGGCGCCGCTAACCAACTGCTTCATCGATCCCGATCGGTCTACTACCAACGAAATGTCTCGATCCAAATTCATGGCACGCGAAACATGAAGAGGCTCAAAACTGGAGACGCCTAACAGTCGGCCAAAGAACAGAGGTACGTCGCCATTGGGTGAATCGGCCGTGCGTCTTCCACGAATTTGAATTGTATTGAAGGGTGTCTGGCCAGCCGTGAAGGAAATGGACCCGTCTGTCTGTCGATTCGAACGCCCTAGGACAATGTCGTCATCCGTAAGAACTAGAGGGCTACTGCTAACCAAGTTCTTGCTAGCGTAAAGCTTGGCCGCAGCGACAGCTTCATCTGGATCTTGTGTTCGAGACAGCGCTTCCGTGGCAGCTCGGCAAGCCGCATCGGTGGCAGACCGCAGTTCGGTTCGAGTTAACTGCATGAACGCCACATCTACCGAAAAGACAACTGCCACAATTAGCAAGATCAACATGACGGCAAACAGAATGAGCATCGCTCCTTTGCGATTCTGTCGTCGTCGGTAGGTGCGAACATGAACAGATTCAAGATGGATCATCAGCAAGTACCTCAAGAAAGAATCGACGAGCGTTGTTCTTATTCTCTGACCATGCAAACTTCAGCCGAAATACTACCGGTAAAAAACCGCAGTTGCATGACGCTGTTGTCTTGGACGGGCGCTGAAATGCGCACCATCACTTCTTCGCCAGGTGAAACGCCTGTTAACGAGGCGGGCTCGATGGTAATGTTCGAATTTTGAATTCTTCGCGAAGTCAGAATTTGGTTGCATGCGTTTTCCACGTCCGTAGTTGAAGTCCCTTTCTTGATTGCCACGCGAACACCTTCGTAGGCAGTGATCGCCAATGATTGCTTCAGGAACATCATGGTGGTGGCTTCGATAGTGCCAAACGTCAGGGCAACAATCGCGGGCAGGCAAACGGCAAGTTCGACCAAAGCGGCCGCTTTTCGCTTCTGCCTCCATTGTGTGCGTGGGCGTATTCTCTTGGCCATATCGCGACTAAATCCTATTTATTATTGGTCGTCTTTGCGTTTTCAGTTCGCAACAGACCGGCTTCACGCATGCGGTCAGCAAGTTGGTTCAATTCGTCCGCCATCGGCTGCCAAAAATCGCCATTCCGAAATCGAACTGCGCGGACGTCCTTCCCGTCGGCCAGTTGCCGTAACGCCCTTCGAAACGAAATCATTGGTCCGGCAAACCGGTGGCTTAACTTGACCGAATCATAAGCAAACACGGGCATGAGACAGAATAAGCAAACAATCAGCAAACCGTATTGCTGCCAAATGTTGGCCATGTGCGTTCCAAACGACAAGTGGAGGCCATTCAGCAGCATCTCCATGACAAACAGAAAAAAGAAAATAGTGCCAATCGACAGCACCCAATGCAGCATGATTCGGCGGATGATCGCACCCTGAACGACCGGATCAATAAATAGTTTCTTTCGCTTGTGATTGCGAGCGGCAGACATACTTGATTCTCCGTGAATACGTCCCTAGTTTCGGAAACTAGGAGGCGAGGCCAGCCCGATGGGGTAGTCTTTCAAAAAGTCTTTTGTGAAGCATAGCTCACAAACTGATTGTCCATTTTGCGAACTTGAATTTGGACTCGGCCTGCAAATCAACCAAGAATTGCGTGACCCGATGCGAACGATCGAATATTTCGAAAGATCCCGTCACTAGGGGTAACAGTCGGCCTAGATCGGTCTTGTTTCCTCCGATCAATGGCACTACCATTCATTCAAAACACGCAGTCTGCAAGATTTGCGTCATTCATCTATCCTGAATTATCGTTGAGGCCTCTGATGAGCTTTCCTAAACCTGGACGTTGTCGTTCTGTTTCTCTGGCGACAATGATGATCTTGGCAACGTTGTTTTCTTCGGCATTTTTGGGCAACACCAAAACGTCGGCCGAATTGGACGGGCCAAAGGCAGGCGATCGCCAGATTACGTTGGTGTTGGAGCATTTACTCCGGCGAGAGCATTTGTCCAAACATCCACTGGACGACGAAATTTCACAACGCGCCATCGGTTCGTTCTTGGAAAATTTAGACCCCATGAAGGTCTACTTTAACCAGTCCGACATTGACGAATTCATGAAGCAATCCAATCAATTGGATGACTACATGCGGAAAGGCGATTTGCGATTTGCATTCGATGTGTTTAACCGGTTTCTACAACGAGTAGACGAGCGACTGGGTTTTGTAGAACGCATTCTGGATCAGCCGCAAGATTTCACCACCGACGAAGAAATGGTAACGGATCGAGATGCCGCAACGTACGCCACGTCTGATCAAGAAGCGATCGAGCGCTGGCGAAAGCGTATCAAATACGACATGTTGGTGCTGAAGACAGAAGAGGTAGAAGGGGACGAAGCTATCGATCGACTTCGCCGCCGCTACAGCAGTTACGCCAAACGAATGCATCGCCTGCAAAGCGATGATCTCATCGAAATGTTCCTCAGTTCGATCACCACGTCATTCGACCCACATACGTCGTTCATGTCGAAAAGCACGCTGGAGAATTTTGAAATTAGCATGCGGCTCAATCTAGAAGGAATCGGAGCCGCGTTGATGATGAATGATGGCTATACGGTCGTCTCTAAGATCATTCCGGGCGGTGCCGCTGACAAACATGGAAAACTGCAACCAGAAGATCGAATCGTTAGCGTCGGGCAGGGATCAGATGGAGAAATGGTCGACGTTATCGACATGAACTTGAACGAAGTGGTCGAATTGATTCGAGGCAAAGCGGGAACGCTGGTCCGCTTGGGCGTGCTACCTGCAAATTCCAACGCCATTGTTACGTACAAGATCATTCGTGAAAAAATAGAATTGAAAGACAGTGAAGCTCGCGGCGAAATCATCTCGGACGGCACCAAACAAGACGGAAGCCCGTTCGCAGTTGGCGTTATCGATTTGCCGAGTTTCTACATGGACATGGATGCGGCTCGCAGAAATATCGACAACTTCAAGAGCACTACCTCTGATGTCCGAAGAATCCTGAAGGACTTCAATAAAAGCGGTGTCGACGCCGTAGTGCTGGATCTACGACGCAATGGCGGTGGCAGCCTGACCGAAGCAATCAATCTGACGGGGTTGTTTATTGATCAGGGCGCAGTCGTCCAGGTTAAAGACTCAGATGGCAATGTCATTCAATACGACGATACTGATCGAGGAATGGCGTGGACCGGCCCCTTGGTTGTCTTGACCAGTAAGTTCAGTGCCAGTGCCAGTGAAATTTTGGCGGGCGCTATCAAGGACTATAACCGGGGCATCATTGTCGGAGACGAAACCACGCACGGCAAAGGCACCGTTCAAAGTCTATTGAATTTGGGCAGCCAGCTTTACCAGTCTCCCAACCCACCAAATCTGGGCGCTTTAAAAATCACCATGCAACAGTTCTATCGTCCCAACGGGGAAAGCACTCAGAAGAAAGGCGTTCCCGCAGACGTCGCGTTGCCTTCGCTGACAACTCACATGGATGTCGGCGAAAGTGACTTGGACTATCCCGTGGAATTCGACAAGATTCCCTCCGCCAGCTACCAAAAGACCGGTCAAATGAATCCGGCGATTGCAGCCGAACTAAACAAGCTCTCGGCCACTCGTCGAAGTCAGTCCGATGACTTTGCCAAACTCCAACGCAACATTCAGCGTTACCAACAACAAAAGGAGCGTAAGTCGGTTACGTTGAACGAAGAGAAGTTTTTTGCCGAACGAGCCGAATTGGACGCTGAAAAGGCAGAAGAAGAAGAGCTGAAAGAGCAAATGGGCGACGACCGCCCCGTGATTGATCGCAACTTTGTCTTTGACGAAATCCTGAATATCACTCGCGACTACGTCAACTTGCTGGAAAAACCCAAGGTTGCCGCTGGCCGATAACTGCAAATTTCCGTCTACGTAATCTGACACGTTCATTAAAAGAGCGATTGCCGACCGCAATCGCTTTTTGCGTTTCGGCAGCGGGGTCTGGTAGGCAAGCAGACCGACATTCGCTATTATTTACGCGATAATCACGTTCAATTTCTTAGATATTTTCAACCGGAGTTTGCCTCTCCATGGCACGTAAAACAGTAAATCGCAAGGAGTTACGAGCAGAGGCGGAAGCTGCTGAGGCACTGGAGAAAGAAGCCGGCGCGGCAAAGAAGAAAAAGAAAAAGAAAGCAACCAAGCGGAAGTCAAAGTCGGTTGCGGATATTCGAATGAAGCTGTTCTGGGGTGTCTTCAACCAGTCGCTGAAACGAGTGGCATTGTTTGAATTCGACCAAAAGGACGAAGCAGAGCAAAAAGCAGAGGATTTGTCCAAGGGAGGCAAGTCGCCGCACTTCGTGCAAAAGGTAAAAGAAGCCGTCGAAGAATAGTTGCTTCCCCATTCTGTTTCGCGAGACTTGTTGAGTGTTGGATATTGGGCCGCCCGGAAGGATGGCCCTTTTTTTGTGTCTACAACCAAGCTCAACGCGTGCGCGGCCGCTTGCTGCTCTCCGTAACTTCGCTAAGATGGCACCGACCAAACGAAGTAGCTTGCAATGGAGAGAAGGGGAATGTCGGAACCCGCAACCGTGTCAGAAAGCAAGAAATGGCGTCAGCTATCTACCATCGAACGTCGAGTGTTGGGCGTTTTGGTCGAGAAGGCCAAAACCACGCCTGACAATTACCCGCTTTCACTGAATTCGCTGGTCAGCGGCTGCAACCAGAAGAGCAATCGCGATCCGCAGATGAGCCTTGAGCCGCATCAAGTCGAAAATGCGCTGGAAACGTTGCGGCGAGACAACGCTGTGGCCGAGATTCAGGGAGACGGTCGCGTTCCCAAATACCGTCACTTTGCCTACGATTGGCTGGGTGTGGAAAAAGACGAATTGGCTGTTATTACCGAGCTGCTGTTGCGAGGAGCACAAACGGTTGGCGAACTTCGCGGACGAGCAGCTCGGATGGGCGATATCCCCGACGTTGCCGCACTGAAACCAATTATTGAAGCACTAATGCAAAAGGATCTGGTGATCGCGCTTTCGCCAGAAGGGCGTGGCCAAGTAGTCACGCACAATTTGTATCCAGCCGAACAACTCGACAAGGTCAAGCAGCAGTTCGCATCTTCGTCAGCGCAGTCGGATGCCAGTCATCCTGCGCCGACGGCTCGGCCCGCCGCTGCGGCTGCGGCAACAACCAATTCGAATGGAACGAATGTCGATGCCTTGCGATCCGAAGTTGAAGCTTTGAAGTCGGAAGTGGCCAGTCTACGCCGCGAAATTGAAGACATTTGGGCGAACTTGCGAACTTAGCAGCGAGTATTCTGTGGCTGATTCGTTGCCCATTGACCAGTGCATTACGATCGAATTTTTCGGCGTGGTTCGGCACGTCGCCGGGGTCGCTGGTATTCAGATCGCCCTTACACAGCCTTCGATGACCTTGCGAGACCTGCTTCAAGAGGTGGCCCAACAACGGCCATCGCTGATTCCAAACATCGTGGATTCCACGGGGAAGCTTCACACTGGCTACATTGCGAACGTCAATTCCGATAAATTCGTAGATGACGTTTCAACACTCGTCCGTTGCGGCGATTCGGTGTTGCTCATGTCGGCCGACGCGGGCGGCTAAAACCCTGTAGCCGGATAGACTTCTGCAGCCATTGAAGCATGAATCACAATCAAACGCCTTTCGCGTACCATGGCAGTTACTTGGAAATTGATGCGTCGCTCGGTACGTCGCGGAGCATTCCACTGGAGGCGGAATTCTTACGAAGTTGCTTGGGCGGCAGCGGATTGGGAACGGCCGTTTTACTGCAGAAGGAAGCAGCAGCGATTGATCCGTTAGAACCCGATGCACCTATCTGTTTTGCCTTCAGCCCATTGGTCGGCAGCCCCCTCACGACCTCTGCCAAGTTTGCTGTTGTCTGCAAAAGCCCGTTAACCAACCGCATCAACGATTCGTTGGCCAGCAGTCAATTTGCAATTACGGGCAAGAAAACCGGCTTTGATGCGTTGGTGATTGTCGGCCGAGCTCAAGAGCTGTCTGTCTTGGTAATTGACGATGGCCAAATTGAATTCGTTCCGGTGCCACATCTTCGTCGCGTTGGCATCGGCGCAACAAATCACTGGCTGAAAACGCATTTCGCGGCAGACTATTGCTTTGCGGTGATTGGACCAGCGGGCGAGCGTCTGGTTCGCTTTGCTACGATTTCTCACGATGGCCGACACGCTGGTCGAGGCGGAGCGGGAGCGGTACTAGGCAGCAAGAACATCAAAGCGATTGCCGTACGTGGAACCAAGCGAGTCGCGTGGGCAGATCCACCGCGATTGAATCAGTTGGCCAAGGATTTGTCAGCCAAGTCGTTCGGCCCGGCGACTCAGAAGTACCGCGAGCTGGGCACCGTTTCCAATTTGCTGACATTCAATCGGCTCAACGCCCTGCCAACTCGGAATTTTCAATCCGGCAGCTTCGAGCTGTCACACGAACTTTCGCCTAGCGATGCAAATGTTGCGTTACACAAGACGCGTGCTTCCTGCGCAGCATGTACGATCGGCTGCGAACATATTTTTTCGAAAGATCCGCAAAAGCCGGGCGTACGCCTGGAATATGAAAGCCTATTTGCGTTGGGTTCTTTGTGTGGCATTGGCAGCATT
The DNA here is from genome assembly GCA_020426955.1 of Planctomycetales bacterium. GTDB lineage: Bacteria > Planctomycetota > Planctomycetia > Pirellulales > Pirellulaceae > JAGQOZ01. The sequence continues at coordinate 2,277 of JAGQOZ010000163.1, read as the reverse complement.
GATGCGGTCATGAATCTGACTCGAACGTGTGACGAATTTGGCATCGATTCAATCAGTGCCGGTGGCACCATAGCTTGTGCCATGGAATGTGCTGAACGTGGACTGATCGACGCGCCGTGGCTAAGATTTGGCAGCGAATCCGCCGCCACGCGATGTCTTGATGCCATGAATCGTCGAGATGACGACTTGGGCAATATGCTAGCAAAGGGGAGTCGCCAGTTTGCTCGGGAAGTAGGCGGAGCGGCCGCTGATTTTGCCAATCACGTAAAAGGGCTCGAACTACCAGGCTATGAACCTCGGGCACTGCAGACCATGGCACTCGGACTGGCCGTCGGTTGTCGCGGAGCAGATCACAATCGAAGCGGCGCGTACGAAGCCGATTTTTCGGCCCAAGTGGATCGCAAAAATCCTGGCATCCAGGCAGCTCGGTTCGCGGTTGAAACGGAAAACCGAGCCGCAATCATGGACTCGCTGATCCTGTGTAAATTCGTGCGAGGCGTCTTCCAGAGTTTTTATGACGAATGTGCCCAAATGATGCAGGCGGCCACCGGATGGTCCATAGATGCGTTCGAATTGCAAGAACTGGCATTTCGCATCGTGGACATGAAAAAGGAATTCAACGTGCGTGCAGGTTGGACCCCTGCCGAAGATTGGTTGCCGCCGCGGTTCTTCTTTGAACCACTGGATGATCGCGACGGGACCAAGATAATGGGCAGCCGGCTACAATTTCAGATTGAAGAGTACAATCGGTGTCGCGGTTGGAACATAATGGGATTCCCACAGAACATGGAGAACGGGCAATGACGACGGGCCACCGATTTATTCTGATTCCAGGTAGAACCAGCAAACAAGGCTGTGGAATTAGCGAAGGAAAATTCAAAGAGGGTTACCAAAGCGAGATTCGTCAGCTGCAAATGTGCCCGGACGACATGACCGAACTGGGGCTGGAACAGGGCGATGTAGTTTTGGTGACAAGTGATTTCGCTTCCATCCAAGTCGCTGTGAGGCCCGCACCCGAAGACGAACTCCCGTCTGGAATTGCGTTTATCGCTTATGGAGACTTGTCCAGCCAGCTGATGGGTGCCGACACGCACGGGTCCGGTATGCCAACAAGTAAAGGAATCGACGTATCGATCCTGCCAATTCAGAAACCTCAAAATAAGTAGATCGTTCGTTCCAATCGTACTGGTCGTCAATTTATTTTTCGTTATTTTGTGGTTCTTTCGCACAAAACACTTGTGTTAGTCGCGTGAATTCAGAGAATGTGGGCATGGTGGCGAGCGGACGGCATGTAAGCCTAGGTAAACGGCGAAGACATTGCGCAAAAATGCTTGCAATCACTTACAGCTCGATTAGAATGAGGCTGTTCGTATTGGAACTTGTATTTTACGGGAACTGACTAGTGACTCGGATTCAGCTGTAAGTTTTACCTCTTGCAGCACACAACTTTGAGAAAGAGAGCGTTTGTTTTAAGCGAACGCGCAGTCTTCCGATGGATCATTGCATATCTACACAACAGCAAGACTCAGTTCGGGAAACCGAAGATTGGGTTTTGGGATCTGACCCAGCCATTCGGCGTGTTTGGCAACACGCTAAGCGAGCATCCGAAGTTGGATGCACGGTTCTAGTTTCTGGCGAGACGGGTACTGGCAAAGAAGTTTGGGCAAAGCTGATACATCAGTTTGGTGGTCGTCAGTCGAAGCCTTTTGTTCCAGTCAACTGCGCAGCATTGACGGCAACACTTGCTGAAAGCCAATTGTTCGGTCATGAAAAGGGAGCATTTACCGGTGCGTTGGGGGCGTCGCTGGGTGTGTTTCGTTCTGCCGAAGGAGGTGTCGTCTTTCTGGACGAAATTGGTGAAATGCCGTTGGAACTACAGCCGAAGTTGCTTCGAGTACTTCAAGAAAACGAAGTGACGCCCGTTGGTTCGGCCCACCCAGTCCCAATCAACGTTCAGGTGGTCGCCGCAACCAACCGCAATCTGGAAGAAGAAGTCGAAGCGGGTAATTTCCGTGAAGATCTTTACTTTCGATTGAACATGGTCGAACTTCAGGTTCCCTCGCTACGTCAGCGGATTGACGATCTGCCGGAATTCATTCAGTTCTTTTCGCGGATATATGCCGCCAAATATCAGCGCAGCGAATGGACGCCTGATTCGCAAACGCTTTTGCAGTTCATGAACTACCACTGGCCAGGAAACATTCGACAGCTGTCTCATGTTATTGAGCAATCGTACGTTTTGGATTGTGCTCCCATCTTGCCGAACCGCAAGTCCGA
>JAGQOZ010000162.1 GCA_020426955.1 Planctomycetales bacterium | reverse complement strand
TTGTTACGACAGGTGGGAGCTCGTTGCGAGCGATCGAACATGTGGAAGCGTTTGGGTTGAAGGTAACCGGTGTGTTGGCCATCATAGACCGTTTGTCAGGTGGTCGCCAAGCATTCGAATCAAAAGGCTATCCGCTGAAGACACTGTTTACCGTTCGAGACTTTGGCATCGAACCGGAATAGTTAACGACCGACGACGACCATACCAACGTGGTGACCAACAAACGCACGCCTGTTCGAAAAGCGTATCTCGAAACGTCATCAAGAGACCAAGGAAGCATTTCATTTTCACTCGCTTACGTTTCGGGCTACTAAAAGCGTAGATTCAATACTTCTGCTTCGGGCTACGAAAAAATCGCTACTGCACGAGGCGGTAGCAAGCGGAATCACTGGCTATGAAACGAATGACATGGAAACGTCACTGCATCGCACGCTGAAGAACATCTACGCCGGTGTTGCTGGCCAGGCGGAAGTGAAACTCGATTCGTTTCGAATTGATGCCATTTGTGGCGACCAGTTGGTGGAAATTCAACATGGTTCGCTAGCCGCAATTCGCCCCAAAATCAAGAAGCTGTTGGCGGCGGGCCATGACGTTCGAGTGGTCAAGCCGATCGTGGCGCGAAAAAGATTAGTCAAACGCAAAGCTCAGGGCAAAGCCGTGGCCAGCGAACGGATGAGTCCTAGCCGCGGTTCGATCTTGGATATTTTTCATGAACTGATTTATTTTCGCGACGTTTTTCCGCATCCGAATCTGACGTTGGATGTACCACTGGTATCGGTTGAAGAATGGCGATATCCATCAAATCATCGTCGCAGAAAGTATCGCAAGAAATTTGCTGTGGAAGACCAATTCTTATTGGAAATCATCGAGACTAGGCAGTTTCAGACCAAACGAGATCTCTTGAAATTGATTCCGCGTAGCATGCCTTCGCTGTTTACCACGCAGCACTTGGCCGAAGCATTGCAGGTAGATCGCTGGTTCGCGCAGCGAATTGCCTACTGCTTGCGGCATATGAAAGCATTCAAAACGCAAGGCAAGCAACGCAATGCGATACTGTATCGTTTTGCTGCCTAAGTTTGCCAGCGTTTCATTTGACCGCCGATACAACAACAGTCGATGCTAATAGAGTTGTTATGGAATTGCCTGCTGGCAAGCGGTTGCTAGTTCGACATGCTACACCAATAAACCGAGATCACGTGCGGGACGTTATGTCTAGTCCGGTTCGGGCGGTCAAACAACGCCAGCAAGACGGCATTGCCAGCCATGCTGTGATATCGCAGGAAGCGGTCAGTTTGTCAGCAACAAGAAACAGGGACTTCTTAGATGACGGATCATTCACACACCGGCTATTTTCGCCGGAGCAAGTCTGAGCAACCACATCGCCGCAAGTTGTTGACGTGGAAGCGGATTGTTGTATTCGCGGTCGTGGGATTTGTGGGCGTCGTCGCTTTCGCGCCTACCTTGATTTCACATCCCGCGATCCTGAATCGCTTGGTTGCGTGGGGCACGCAAGCGTTGCCTGGCCGCGTCGAAATCCAGTCCGCTCGACTACGCTGGCTGTCACCGAATGAAATTTACGGCCTGACCGTTTGGGATGCGACCGATTCCGTTCTGCTTCAAGCCGAACGCCTTTCCATTGACCGTTCGCTAGTCGAATTAGCTCGTCAGCAGAGCCAACTCGGGACGGTTCAAGTGACCAACCCTACAATGTTTTTGGTGCTTAATGGAGAAGGGAGCAATCTGCAGGACTTCTTGGCCGCCCTGCCAGAATCCAAGCCCACCGATCCTGCCGCGTCGGCGGACATGCAGGTAAATCTTGTGGTGGAAAACGGATGCATTGACGTTTCGGATACCACTGAGCCTGATCAGACTTGGTCCTTGCAGAGCCTGAATGTGGAGTCGCAGGTTGATATTCAAAGTGCCCAGGCGTTGGCTCAGATGCAAGGCAAGCTGGCTACCAACGTTTTTCGCAAGTTAGAAAAGGAAGGGCAATCGGAGCTGCAGTTTGCTTGGCAGACGACGTCTGATTTTACTTCGTTGGGAGAAGGCGAATTTCGGTTTCACGCGGAATCGCTACCTCTGGATCTGACTCGGTTGGTGTTCGCTCGAATTGCACCAAACACCGCGATCAGTGGTTCACTGCAGGGTTCGGCTGACGGCAAATGGTCTACGGCTGGCGCAAAGCAATTCCAGCTTCATACGGATTTGTCGGTTGCCAATTTTTGGGCTAAATCACCTGAACTGCAGGGCGACGTCATTCAATTGGATCGGGCGTCGTTGAACATCCAAGTGACAACGAAAGACGATACCATTGCCGTAGAGCAAATGGCGTTCACGTCGGACGTAGCGTCGGCCCAAGCGGTTGCGAACGTGCAATCTAGCCAACTAGAATTCGCGGATTGGCGAGCGATCGTGAAGTCCATTCTGGACGCCAACCAATTTGAAGCGAGCGGTGACGTCCAATTGGTTCCGTTGACCGGCATGCTGAAGAATTCTTTGGCCTTGCGAGCGGACACGCAAGTGACCGGCGGCCAAGTCAAATGGTCCTTGGAAAGACAGGCTGACAAAGCCGATCGAAGACTGACCGCGACCATCGAATCCAAAGGCATCGCCGCAAGTCGACCGGACATGGTGCTTGCGCCTCGAGGCCCCGTCAATATCACATTGGCGTTACGCCCGGACGACCAACAGATCACGTTGGACGAAGTCGTGTGTCAGTCTGCCTTCTTGGGATTGCGAGGCACCGGCGGGCTGGACCAAGGCCGTTTGGCAGCTCGGATTCATCTGGGGCGTTTGGCAAGCGAATTAAGCGACATCGTTGACCTGCAGGGGCAGCAGTTTGATGGCGAACTGGTGACGCAATTGCAATGGGAATGGCAGCAAAACGCCATGCAAATCAACGGTCGAATTCAATCCGATCGCTTCCTGTATCAACAACCCAACGGAACTCGCTGGGACGAAAAAGACATTCAACTGGGCTTCCAAACTATGCTGACGTTGCAGGGTTGGGTACCGGGCAGCGTTAACTCGCTGCACGTCAATTTGGTAACTCCCGAAGATACGCTGGACGTGCAATTGACGCAGCCGGTTGCTCAAGTTGCGGCCAATACACGTTGGCCATTACGAGTGCGACTGCAGGGAAGTTTGGAAAAGAATGCCCAGCGGTTCTATTCGCTGTTACCGATGGAAGGCCGATTGATTGCAGGCCAGGCCGATGTGACGGCGGAGATTGCCGTTTCTCCACAAACAATTGATATTTCGCAGTCGCAGGTTCGTGTCCAGAATTTCCGATATCGCCAAGACGGAGTTGATATTCGCGAACCGCAGCTAACTTGCAACGCCGTGACGTCGATTGACTTAACTGCGAACAAACTGGTCTGCCCATTGTTCCAATTGACATCGTCAACGATTACGGCCAACGCGCGACCGATTAAGGTAGACTTAGCGGCCATGACCGTGGCGGGCAATGCACAACTGCAAGGCGAAATCGCGCCGCTGATGGCGTGGTTTCCCAGCGAAGATCCCAATGCAAAGATGTCAGGCAAGGTGGACGCCAACGCAAAGTTCGTAACCAACGGAGTGACCACTTCGGCCGATGTGCAGGCCATACTGCAAAACTTCAAGTATCAGACTCGTCAAGCCGCGTCACCTGCCAACTGGGACGAAGTCTGGTTCGAACCTCGCGCCCAACTTGCTGCTCGGATGACTTACAACGCCGAGACGGATGAATTGCAGACGGAATCGTTCGAATTGGATGGTGACAGTGTCGATGTGCAGTTAGCTGGAAATGTCCAGCAGCTACGCACGACGCCTCGTTTGGCCGTACAAGGCAAAACGGTTTACCACTTGGAGAAATTGGCACCTCGGCTGCAGACTCTGTTCGGGACGTCGATGCAATTGGCCGGTTCCGTGGAAAAGCCATTCGAAGCAACTGGGCCGTTATGGGAGCCAGCCGTTTTGTCTGGTTCGATTTCTTCAGGCTCGACAACGCGTCCGGTCAGCATCTCCGACAACTCAGCAAACCGTCCGCTGGTGCCGTTGCAATTGAAGGCCAACGCGGGAGTGGGCTGGGATCAGGCCAGTGCATATGGGCTTTCCTTAGGTAGCGGCAGCGTGGACACTCGGCTGGAGCAAGGTATTCTATCGGTGCTGCCCGTAAGTCTGCAGATTGGCGGCGGAACATTGGCCGCCGCACCGAAGCTGGACTTGCGCTCGTCTGCTCCGGTGTTGTACGCCAGCAATGAAAGTCGGTTGGATCAAGTGGAACTAACTGCCGAACTGTGTCGAACCTGGTTTCGCTTTGTGGCACCGTTGCTGGCGGATTCCACCGAAGCCGAAGGAAAATTTTCAGTGCAATTGAATGGTGCTCGAGTGCCACTGTATGACACCTATGCGTCCCAAGTGGCTGGCAACTTGGGAATTCATGGCGCTCGGATTGGCCCCGGCCCGTTAGCGCGTGAATTTCTGGCCGTCGCGCAGCAAATCAAGTCGCTGACAAAGGGCGGACAAGATGCTTCCCGGATTTTGGATCCGAGTAAACCATGGATTACGATGCCGGAACATCAAATTGCTTTTGACGTCCGCGACGGTACGGTTCGGCACAACAATTTGACGCTACAGATTGCGGACGTGCAAGTTCAGACGGCTGGCGCTGTGGCGTTCGACGAACGTATTTCTTTGGTAGCCAAGATTCCCGTGCAAGAAGACTGGATTGGGAACGAACGCTGGTTGGCCGGATTGCGAGGTACCACGCTGGATGTGCCCGTCACAGGAACGCTCAGCCGTCCACAGTTGGACAAACGAGTATTTGCGACACTGACGCAGAAGGCGGTGACCGGCGCGGCTGAATCGTTCATTCAGGACGAAGTCCAAAATCAGCTGCAGCGATTGTTCAAGCGGAATTGACCCAGCAGTCGCCAGCTTCAAGAATGAATCGAATCACGTCATCCCCTACGTATCGCAAAACCAGGACTGACCATGAAGATCCTATTCTTGGGCACGGCCGGATATCATCCCAATGAGCAGCGGCAGACAACCAGTATTTTCTTGCCTGAACTAGGCTTGGCATTGGATGCCGGCACCGGTTTTTTTCGAATTCGCGAATTCCTAGAAACCAATACGTTAGATATTTTGCTCAGCCATGCCCATCTAGACCACACGATTGGTTTGACGTTCTTGTACGGCATCACGCATCAAAAAGAGGTCGCACAGATTCGAACGTACGCGCCGGCGCAGAAACTGGACGCGATTCAACAGCATCTGTTTCATCCCGATCTGTTTCCGTTGCCACCGAATTTTGAGTGTGTTCCGCTGGCAGATTCCGGTGTCAATCAACTATGCCATGCCCAAGTATCGTCGGTTTCTATTCCGCATCCCGGCGGAGCCGTGGCTTATCGGATTGAATCCGATTTAGAGCCAAAGACGCTGGCGTACGTGACAGATACCACGGCCACGTCCAGCGCTGCGTATGTGGATTTGATTCGAAACGTGGACGTTCTGATTCACGAATGCAATTTTCGCGACGGCCAAGAAGATCTGGCCGAATTGACCGGTCACAGTTCGCTAACACCGGTCCTGCAGTTGGCTCGCGCTGCCAATGTGGGACAACTGGTGCTGACACATATCAATTGCTACGAAACCAGTGTCGATCCGCTGGGCCAAGAAACCATTGATCAAGTGTTTCCGAATACGATTATCGCCACCGACGGTTTGGAAATATCGGTGTGACGTGTTGCACATCCTGAGGTGTAGTGGATGAGGTGTAGTGGAAGAAGTGAAGAATCCATTTCTTCAGGGCTCGTTACCTGGTCCAATACCAAGACTTCTATTCGCCTTCATTCGATTTACGGTACATGGCTTCAATTGCGTCCGCAAAATGCTGCTGAATCACTTCGCGCCGCAAGCTGAGCTTAGGCGTCAGTTCAGCCTTTTCTATGGAAAACGGTTCGGACAGCAACGTAATCTTACGAACTTGTTCGTGGTAGGAAACGCACTCTAATCGTCCGTTGACGATATCTTGCATGTACGCACGGCACGCTTCGCACTCGCTGGGACGATTGCCGGTGTGGTGCTGGTCGTGGTGGAGCGAAACGAGCTGCGAGTTGGGAACGACTAACGCCGTCAGGAAGCTTCGTCCATCACCAATGACCATAGCCTGGTCGATCAGCGAATCTTCCGTTAGCAATGATTCCAGCAACACGGGTGCCACATTCTTTCCGGCTGCCGTGACAATCAGTTCTTTCTTGCGTCCCGTGATGAAGATAAAACCGTCATCATCTATGTGTCCGTAGTCGCCGGTGGAAAACCAACCGTCTTGAATAACTTCCGCCGTGGCTTGGTCATTGTGCCAATAACCTGGCATAACGTGAGGGCCTTTAGTCAAGATTTCTCCGTCTTCGGCCAAGCGTACTTGCACATCCTTGATGGCGGTGCCGGACGCACTGCGTCTAAATGCGTTTGGCGTGCTGAGCGAAATCACGGGCGATGTTTCGCTGAGACCGTAACCTTGATAGATCGGGACGCCCTGTTGTTGGTAATAATCAAAGACGTGGTCGGGCAGCGCCGCGCCACCGGAGCAACAATGGTGAATTTTGCTGCCCAATATTTGCTTTAAGGCACCGGGCGTTTGATCGGCTGAGTGTTCTTTTAGAATCCGCCAGACTCGATCATAGAAATACGGCACACCGTTGATTTCTGTCGGTTGAAAAAGTTGGCAATCGGCCAGCACGGTGTCTCGTGATGTAGCCAACGCCAGCTCACAGCCGGCGGCCAGCCACGTGTAAAGATCGCACGTTCTGGCAAAAATGTGGCTGAGTGGCAGGAAACACAGGCGTCGCACATGCTGATTCATTCCAAACGCTTCCACGGTGCTGATGGCGTTGGAAACTAGATTTCTGTGAGTCAGAATGACTCCCTTCGGTTCTCCGGTGGTGCCCGAAGTATAGAGGATGCTGGCGATATCTTCTGTCGCGGCCGTGTCGACATTTCGTTGCGCAATGTTTCGGCCGCTTTCTGCCGAACCGGCTAGTTCGTTTAGTTGCACGGCGTTCAGTGTATCTGCGTGTTCGACTGGTTCGAACAAGATCACGTGCAAGTTGTCGGGAAGCTTGTCGCCCAGTGGGGTCAATTTGTCGAATTGCGTTTGATTGGAAATCAAGACGGCTTTGGCTTGGGAATGTTGAATCTGAAACAAGACTTGTGGCGGCGCCAAGGGAGCATGGATCGGCACATGGATGGCCCGCAGAAAGTGAATTGCCAAGTCGGCGACAATCCATTCGTAACGATTCTCTGATAACTGGGCCACTCGATCACCGACCTTGATTCCCAACCGATGCAGACGGTCAACGGTTTGCAAAACGTCTACGGCAAGTTGTTGCCAAGTTGTAGCCTGGAACTCGTCGGCGTGCTTGCGAAATAATGCGGGTTGTTCGCTGGGTTGTGCCAATCTTTGCCACGCCATGGCGGCAATGGTCTGCGGTTTGCTACTCATCTGAAACTCCACTGTTCCATTCCACGACTCAAAGTGTGTCAACTCGGCACGTTGGCTTCACCAGTTCTTCACATTCTACGTTCACAGATTGACACGTGTCTTGCGCATCCCAGGGCACAGTCAGCAAATTCGTCACAATCTTGTGATTCGCCCGTTCGGAACGGGCATGCCAAGTGCTAGAGTTAAGGAGAAAATGTAGCAGATACGACCTTGGGGTGCTTTCGTGACGAACCAGTTTGAATTGCAATTTCGCCCAGAACATTTCATTAATCGCGAACTCAGTTGGCTCGAATTCAACGCGCGCGTCTTGGAAGAAGCGCAAGATTGGACCAATCCGCTGTTGGAGCGAGTCAAGTTTCTTTCCATCTTTAGTTCCAATTTGGATGAGTTCTTCATGGTCCGAGTGGCTGGGTTGCGCGAACAAGCCTTTGCGTCGGAAGCGCCACAGGACTTCAATCCGGACGGTCTGAAATCGATTACCCAGCTCAAGAAGATTGCCGAACGCACTCGGCAACTAGTGCAAGACCAATACCATTGCTGGACCAATGATGTGCGTCCGGCGTTGTCTAAGGAGGGGATTCGGATCATTCCGCTGAAGGAAGTCAAGGATACTCAGTTTCTGGATGCGTATTTTTCGGAAACGGTGTTTCCTATCATTACGCCAATGGCCATCGATCCCAGTCATCCAAGGCCCCGTTATCATAACCGAGGCCTCTATCTGGCGGCCATGTTGTTACGAAAAACCGGAATTGGTCCGAAGCGATTGTTTGCCGTTGTCCAAGTTCCGCAAGTGTTGCCTCGCTTGGTTCGAATTGCCAAAGACGAAACCACGTTTGTTTTTCTGGAAGAACTGGTGGCGTCGCGATTGCCCAAAGTCTTTGGTGGTCATGAAATTCTGACCTACGCTCCGTTCCGGATCACTCGAGACAGTGACTTGGATCTGATTCATCAAGAATCCGATGACATGCTGCAACTGATTGAAGAACGCTTGCGCGAACGTCGTCGAGCGGATGCGGTGCGACTGGAAATCTCTGCCGATGCCGACAGCGAATTGGTCGAAACCATTGTCGCACAGGAAGAATTGAACGTCTCCAGCGAATTCGACGAAATCTATCGCATTCCCGGTCCGCTGGATTTAACTTGCCTCATGGGCCTCTGCGACGTGCCTGACAATGACCATCTACGAGACTCGTCATTCGTGCCACGTATTGCCACGGGACTGCGTCGGCACGGAGAAGATTTATATTCGGCCATACACCGCCGAGACGTCTTGTTGCATCACCCGTTTGATGATTTTTCGCCTGTGGTTGATTTCGTTCGCAATGCCGCTCGAGATCCCAAAGTGCTGGCCATCAAGCAGACGTTGTATCGTACTAGCGGCGATTCGCCCATTGTCAAAGCGTTGGTCGAAGCGGCCGAAAACGGCAAGCATGTCACGGCTCTTGTAGAACTGCAAGCTCGGTTTGACGAACAAGCCAACGTCACGTGGGCTCGTCAACTGGAACAATCGGGCGTGCATGTCGTATACGGTTTTACAGATCATAAGACGCACTGCAAAGTCTCGTTGGTCGTCCGGCAAGAAGGCCAAATCGTGCGCCGCTATGTCCATCTGAGTACTGGTAACTACAATCCGGCAACCGCCAAGTTTTACACCGACCTGGGGCTGTTCACGGCCGACCCTGATTTTGGTGAAGACGTGTCGGCATTGTTCAACGTGTTGACGGGCTATTCGCAAGGTTACCACTGGAAGAAACTGATCGTGGCTCCGATGGACCTGCATCGGCGAACCGTAGAGTTGATTGAAGAGCAAACGCAATTAGCGCTGGCTGGCAAACCGTCTCGGATCTTTGCCAAATTTAATTCGCTGGTCGATTCCCGAATTATCGAAGCGTTGTATCGAGCTAGTCAGGCAGGCGTGCCGATCCAGATGGTAGTTCGTGGCATTTGCTGTTTACGACCCGGCATCAAAGGGATTTCGGAAAACATTCGGGTGACCAGTATTGTCGATCGGTTCTTGGAACATAGCCGGTTTTTTGTCTTTGGTCCGGATGAGACGGCCAAGATCTATTTAAGCAGTGCTGATTGGATGCCGCGGAATTTCTATCGTCGAGTGGAAGTGATGTTTCCGATTGAACATGCGTCGTTGCGGAAGACGATTTTGCACGAACTAATTCCGGCATATTTAAGTGATAACGTGAAGACCAGGCAGCTCAATTCGGACGGTACTTATTCGCGAATTTCGCCCAAAAAAGGCGAGAATTCGTTCCGAGTGCAAACGGCATTGTTCGGAGCAGAGTTGCCCCTGAAGACGAAGAAACTTGATTCTGCTACAGTACCCGACAGAAAGAAACAGAAACGTAAAAAGGACGCTCGTCCCAAATAACACAGGATGCTTATCGCATGAAACGCCGTTTGATTGTCATGCGTCATGCCAAAAGTTCATGGGCCAATCCAGATCAAACCGATCACGATCGGCCACTCAACAAACGAGGCCTGCGGGATGCTCCGCGAGTGGCTGCGAAACTGGCAGAGCTGGGTTGGGTACCCGATTTTGTGCTTAGCAGTGACGCAGTGCGAACTCGTCAAACGTATCGCCAGATGCAGATTGCCTTCCCCGATACCGTTCTCACCGAATTCACCAAACGACTGTATCACGGTGGCGTTACCGAATTCTTGTCCGCCGTTTCGCAGCTCGGCGATTTGCACCAAACCGTCTTGGTCCTGGGGCATAATCCCGGCTGGGAACACGTGGTTCACTACCTAACCGATCATCCCATCATCATGAAAACGTCCACGGCGGCGCTGATTGAAACACCGTTTACAGCGTGGCAGGACCTGATTGATTCAAAGGAAAAATGTTCGCTGGTGGATACGATCTACGCGCGAGATTTGGAACTGGGTTGAAACGCCTTGCGTCTAAACGAACTTGACGCGTGGCAACGTCGCTGGCTGTGGCCGAAGTTGGCATCAGGCGATCAGCCACCTTGTGGCTTTTGGCGAAACGGATCGTCGTGCAAAACTGCGGCGGCGATGTGCGCTGCCAACGGTTGTTCGTAGTGACCGATTTGAAATGCCAAGACGAAGTCACTGGAATTGAAATCGCCATCTAAGTTCCAGTCTCCTTGATCAAACGAACTGTTGCCCTGAACATCATCCTCATAGTCTGCCGATTGGAAAACTCGCACCAAATCACTCGAATCAAACTTACCGTCTCGATTCACGTCACCCACGACACG
>JAGQOZ010000161.1 GCA_020426955.1 Planctomycetales bacterium | reverse complement strand
CCTCCCTGGCGAAGAACGAGTCGGGCTGGGCTGTCGGCGGCGAGTTGAAATATTGCGACTGCAATTGCTGTGAAAGCATTTGGGCTTCTTGACGAGTTAAGGCATCGTCAAAGACACGGATATCGGCGATGTCGCCCACATAAGGCACTCCTCCGGTACCAAACCGGATTTCTCGAGCGTCCAGCGGATGGTTACTTACGACCGTTTGCGTTGTCATTTGGCCATCCACATACAGCATCATCGATTCGCCGCTGCGGACCAAAATGGCGTGATGGGCTAGGCCGTCGTTGAGCGACGTGGCTGTGGAGGTAACCGTACGAGCGGGATTGCCGATACCCGCTGCCACTTGTCCCGATTGATTGATGGTAATGCCCCAATCATTCACCAAGCCAAATCCGTTGGCATCGACTATGCCGGATTGAAAGTACCATTGGTTGGCTGAATTAGACAATTCGTCCGACGCGGTAGCAAACACGACCGAGACGCTAAAGTTGCGTAGGCCTGTTAAAGGGTTGTCGGTGGTTCGTACCACATAGCGATCGAACGACGACGGATTGTCGAATCGAACGGTAGCGTGTTGGTTCAGCACACGCGGCTGTACACTGGGGTGTCCGTCTTGACTAGCGGGAATTTCGGCGATGCGATCGAGCCATATTTCTGACAACTGGCTGCTGGCAATTTGGGCTGCCAAGTCGTTGGCATTCCAATGGGCAATTAGATCGGCAGCCAGCAGACGTCTGGCCTCCAGGCGTTCCAGGCATGGATACGCTTGAGTGGTGCGGCGAAGTTGCGACATGGGCGGAAGTTACCTAGGCTTTTGGGCCAACACGCTCGCTCAAGTCCAAAGCGACGTTGGAATCATCGGTTCGAATGGCAACGTTGTAGGAATAGGCCAGGCCCATATCGTGGGCATCGACAACAAAAGCCGCGGAAATGGGATTCGATCTCCAAGACGAACCGCATTTTAGCAGAATGGCGATGGATGGCGATGGATGGCGAATCGGTTCCGTGCCGAACCGGGGTGTTTCCATCGAAGGGAAACATCAGGAAGCTACACTTGAACGGGCCTGCAAGAAATTTTTGCCGAGCCCATAGAAACTCGTTCGCATAACAGGCGGACGAGATTATTTTTGCCGCGCGGTTGGAAGCGTTTGAGCTTGGCGGTTGCCGCCGGGCATACGAGCTTGAGGAGTGGACGTGGCGAACTGTTTGTTCCAGCGATACAGCAAGCTCAATTCGCTACGCACCTTTTGCCATTTGGCTTCCAATGCATCCTTGTATTGCGTGATGACGGTTCGTTCGTAATCAAACTTGGTTTTGTCCGCCGTCAATTTGTCTCGAGTTTCGCTGCGAACGGCAATCTGCTGATTCAAACCTTTCAAGGCCACCTGTAGTTTTTGGATATCCAATTCTGCGTCGGCGATATCCATGTCCAGTTTTTCGGATTCATGAAAGATAGTCCGATACGCCAAGCTGTAGTCTCGTAAACGACGGAAATAACGTTCTTCTTGAATTTCGGCGGCACCGTCATTCTTCAGTCGTAGTGCGGTTTCATAGTCGAACAACGCTTCATCGCCTTTGGCAAATTTAGATCGTTCTTCTTGACGCAAGACGCCGGCAATCGATCGACCGGTCGCGTCGAACCAGCGATCTGGATCGGGAATGGCTTCCTGCACGTCGACGTCTACTTCGTAGGACTTGAGAAATTTCACTAATGCCCATTTTCGTTCGGCCGGGTCTGTCCCGTTCGCTCGATCTTGATCGCGAACATATTCGTCCAACATTTGCTGACGAACTTCGGCTGGTAAGTCAGCAAACAACTGAGCGTCAAACAAGTTCTGGATTTGTTCGTCTGACAAATCGGAAAACGCCAAATGCGAATCAACAGGCATTACTTCGTACAAAACCCAAGTAAAACGATCATCTTCCAATTCTTGAATCTGCTTTTGGTCCAGTGGAACGGTGGGTTGAAGCGTGATCGAACTATTGTCGTCGGCCACGGCCGTGACCTTGAATTCACCGAAAAAGAACGTCGGCACTCGGCAATTCCCCTTGGTGTCTCGCGAGGCAAATTCTGGATCATCAAACAAGGCCGCTTGGACGCCGGCATTCAGTTGGACAATGGGCGTTTCTTTGAATGCATAAACAATCGATTCCGTTTCCAAGCCTAGCGGGCGAACGGCATTGGCAGCCGGAGCACCGTCAGCGGCTTCACCGCCGTCTACTGAAGGGATCGGTTCTATTTCTTCTTCGTCAAATTCGTCTGCGTCAGCAACGGGAGCACAGGACAATTCGCCCCAACCGGCGGTGGCTAGAATGACGGTGTTCGGTTGCAGTTCGCCGATTCGCAAATTCCGCCACACTCGACCTCGATCCGTTAACGCTCGCTTCACGTCACCTCGGACTTCATAAATCGATTTGTGTTCCGGATCGTTGGGCCGAGCACTCTTGATCATTTCAATCTGTGCCAGTTCCTGGTCCAAGCTCTTCTTGACCGACTCGTACGCCGTGCGGTGCGTGGAATAGGTGCGCAAAGTCAACGCTGTGAGCATGGAAAACCCAATGGACGCAATGAAAACGCCACCCAGCAAGACGACATGCCAAACTTGCCAATTCCTTGCTCCCAAGTAGGCGAAGACAATGAATAGCAGTACCAAAACGGCCAAAATGGCGATGCCCATAGTCGTACCAATCCGCTTCTTCTGTTCCTAACAAGTCTCCGAATTGCCGCTACGTTCAAACGGCTCCGGTTATGATCGAGTAAACCTGCATGATAAATTGGGCAGTTTGATAGGTCAACATTCCGCATGACAAAGATTCCGACATAAGTCATTGGCGAAAATGGACTTACGCCAAATTCGTGGCATTGCGACTTGACTAATTCGCTTCAAGATCGGAACCCCTACAACCCGAATCAACAGAAGAGGTGGAAAAACCGGAGACATTGATGATTGCGCGGCGCACCTTCTGGGTGTGAATCAGTCTGGTTCCGGGGGGTTAGATTCAAGAACGGAATCTGGGAAAGACAATGCAATTGCGTCAAGCGGAATCGGGTGCGCCAGCGACGATTAGCGTTCTGTTGGTAGCGGTTTTGGTGTTTGCAAGCCAAGGCTGTAGCCGAAGTTACTATCGTCGCCAAGCGGACCAGGAAGCGTATCAGATTGTGGACCAGCACGCGTCGGATCCTCGCTGGCCGTTGGACGAATTCAGTATCCAAGTGGATCCGGCGTCTCGGATGTTTGATCCCTTTAGCGCCGATTGTCCACCGATGCCGCCCGATGATCCGACTTCGCACCAGTTAATGCACTGTGTTGATTGTCGCAAAGGTTGGCCGCATTGGCATGACAATGGCAACATTGACGATATCGAGAATCCGTATTGGCAATCTTCGCTGGGTCTGAATGAAGACGGGATTTTGGCGTTGGATGCGGACCAAGCCGTTCGCTTGGCTCTGGTGCATTCGTCCAATTTTCAATCGCAATTGGAAGAGCTGTATCTTTCGGCGTTGGATGTGAGTTTCGAACGCTTTCGATTCGATCACCAGTTCTTTGGTGGCTACAGTACGTTCTTCACAGCGGATGGCCGGAATCGAAACGGAGACGGCGAATCCAGCAGTGTGTTGGCGCTTTCGACCTTCCCGGCGTCTCGAGGCATTCGCATGAACAAGCTGTACACAACCGGCGCGGAACTAGTCGTGGGGTTTGCCAATTCCTTGGTCTGGCAATTTGCCGGTCCCAACACCTATGACTCGACAACGCTACTGGACTTTACGCTGGTACAACCACTGCTACGTGGTGCCGGACGAGCGCGTGTGATGGAACGACTCACCATTGCCGAACGTACTCTGCTGGCCAATGTGCGTCAAATGGAACGGTTTCGCCGCGGCTTTTACTTGGAAATTGTTACGGGGCGTGATGCGGGCAATGGACCTTCGCGTCGAGGTGGATTTTTTGGTGGTTCCGGGTTAGACGGATTCACTGGCGTGGGAGGCGGTGGATTTGGTCGAGTGGGATCGGGTGGCGCAGGTGGGTTTGGCGGCGGAGCGGGCGCGCCGGAAGCGGGTGGATTTGTCGGATTGTTGCAAGCCAAGCAAACGCTGCGAAATCAGGAAGCCAATATCGCTTCTTTACGCAACAGCGTGGTCCAATTGGAAGCCTATTTTGAAGCGGGGCGAATTGACTATTTTCAAGTCGAACTAGCTCGTCAAGCACTGCTGAACGCCCAAAGCCGTTGGTTGAATGCCCAAGCCGCTTACCAAGCTGATCTAGATGATTTCAAACGAGACCTAGGTTTGCCGCCGCAGATTGAAATGGAATTGCAGGACGACATGCTGTCTCAATTCAATCTGATTGATACGGCGATTTTGCCCATCCAGAATTCGCTTACTTCGTTGCAAGAGGATTTGGGTGACGAAGTGTTGAAATTAATGTCGCTGATCAATGCCAGCAACGGGTCAGACGATTCGACCCTTCTGATCGATCGACAATTGGACGCCGTGGTGGCTCGAATAGACCAAGTGGTTCACTTGACCGAATTGATCTTGGCGGAAAATGTCGACCGAGCGGCGGTGGATATAGAAAACTTGGCTTCCGCTGTACCTCGCCGCGTGGCGGATATTCAAAGTCTGCGCCAAAAACTGAAAGACCAGACGGAATCTTTGATCATTCGCGCTTCCGGCGAAACCACGGAACAGTCTGAAATAGCCGACATCACCGACAATGCTGTGGACTTGGAAGAACTGCAGCAATTGCCCACAAACTTGGACGCGAATTTGACGACACTAACAGTGCGATTCAAAACGCATTTGCAGCAGCTGCAGAATATTCAGAATCAAGTAGACGACGTGCTGCGGCAACGCAATTCGCTGGATCAACAACAGTTTGCCGATGGAATTCGTCGCGCCATTGTGTTGCCGTTTCCGAATGAATTACGAGCGATCTCGGATAACTTGTTAGAACTGTCGCTGCTGCAAGCGCGAGCTCGTTCGGAAAGTATCACTCTGCCTCCGATTGAATTAGATTGGCGAACCGCCTACGAAATCGCTCGACGCAATCGCCGCGACTGGATGAACGCTCGCGCTTCTTTGGTCGATTCCTGGCGGTTGATCGAATTCAACGCCAACGACCTCAAGAGCCAATTGGACATTGTCTTTAGCGGAGATATTGGCAACAAACGAGATAACCCGTTCAGCTTGGATAGTAGCACGGGACGGCTCCGAGTGGGTTTGGAGTTTGACGCCCCGATCACTCGGCTTTCAGAACGCAACACCTATCGTCAAGCGCTGATTGAATATCAACAAGCGAGACGAACTTACTATCGCTACCGAGACTCCATTGCACAGCTGTTGCGAAATTCGATTCGAACGGTCGAACTGAACCAATTGAACTTTGAACTCTTGCGTTCGGCGGTATTGGTTTCCATTAAACAAGTTGAATTAGCTCGACTTCGCTTGCAAGAACCGCCTAAGCCGGAAGAAGAGAGTTCGTTTGGAGCCACTACTGCGCGAGACTTGGTCAGTGCGCTGTCTGATTTGCTGAACGCCCAAAACGATTTTCTTAGTGTGTGGGTCAACTACGAAGTCTTGCGTCGTGGTTTGGATTTTGATCTGGGAACCATGGAATTGGATCCAGAAGGTTTGTGGGTAGATCCAGGTCCGATTGGCGCCGTCGAGATGCTAAGTGCAGGCGATATCCCCGAGGAACTGGACGGCTACGTGCCGCCGGCAGAATTCTTGGATTCGGCACCCAACATGCAACCGCTGAACGCCGCTCCGGATCAATTGGAGCTGGAACCGCCTGTGCCCGGCCCACAAGTGCTTCCGGGCGCAGGCGAGATTCATCAAGGCCGACTTCACTGGGACGATGCGGCCGTGCAGCAGATCAATTACGTGGTGCCCAACATCGGTCATCGTGTCGCACCGGTTCAGCGATTGCCCGTTATGGCGTATGATGAGTAGTTGTTAGTTCATGGGACCAGATCCGTGATTGATGGTCCCGTTCAATATTCGGGCATTATCCGGCTTTATCCAAAAACAGTCGGCTCGTTCGCCTCGTGTTTAATCCGAAACCGGTTGGGATTTGATGTCGGTCAAACTATACGAAACACATAGTCACACCCCGCTTTGCAAACACGCACATGGTCTGCCGTTGGAGTATGCCGAACAGGCCTATTCGAAAGGACTGGCCGGATTGATTGTGACGTGCCACAACCCCATGCCGGACGGATTTTCGGCACCAGTGCGGATGTTGGTGGAAGAATTCGACCAGTATCTTCAGATCATTGACGACGCGCGGCAATCAATGCAGGAAAGGCTGGAAGTTCACACGGGTCTGGAAGCTGATTTTTATCCTGGTTATGAATCGTGGCTTGAGCAGCAGCTTTCGTCGTTTGACTTTGCGTATGTCTTGGGATCGGTCCATCCTCAGATTCCAGAATACCGCAAGCGGTATTGGACCGGCGATACGTTGGACTACCAACGTACCTATTTTCGACTCTTAGCCGATGCCGCCGAAACTCAGCTGTTTGATTGTTTGTCTCATCCCGATTTGGTCAAAAACGAAACGCCCGAATCTTGGAATGAACAGCAAATCCTACCAGATATTTGTCGTGCTTTGGATCGAATTGCCCAAACCGGTGTGGCGATGGAGATTAATACGTCGGGCGCGAACAAAGCTATTCGGCAGATCAATCCGTTTCCGGCGATGCTGAAGGAAATGTGCGTTCGAGACATCCCGGTTGTCATTGGTTCAGACGCTCACGTTCCGGGACGAGTAGCGGACGGGTTTCTTGAAGCCTTAGATTTGGCGGAAGAAGCGGGCTACGCGGAAATCACCTACGTGCTGCATCATGAATGCCATCTAGTCAGCATCCGGGACGCTCGCCAAGTATTTCAAAAGGCCAGCGGACAAGTTTTTTCTTAGTCGGTCGGGTTGCTATTGCGTTGGCGATTTCTTGCGCAATCGCTGGCTCACGCGATTCAAAATCGCCTTTTCTTCGTTGCTTAGGTTTTCCAATCCCAATTCGTGTACTCGACTCAGGATTTCATCTAACCGTAGTGTATCCGCGGCTTCTCGTTCCGCAATCTGTTTGCGTTTGAGTTCGCGACGTCTGGCTAGCCAGCCAGTAAACATGCCAGGTTTGGGACGAGTCTTTGTGGAGTGCCCTGTGTCGACACGCATACTTCGTTCCAGGCTGGTGTAACCCTCGGAAAAATCATAGCCCAAGAACGCGCCATCGTCAGCGGATTCCGAACTGGCTGTCTGGAGTTCATGATTTCGAGCACTGAAGAAAACAAAGATCGACAGCAGTAACATGGCGAACCACAGTGGCTGTGCTTGTTCGCTAAACAAAACGCACGCCGTGATCAGCAAACAAAGCGACGCGACTTTGCCAATCCTGGCGGTAATACGGCGAACCTGATACCGCTCCATATTGGGATTGCAGCATTGAATCGTCGAATGACAAAGGCGGCCACCGTCAAAGGGGAACGCTGGTATCAGGTTTACTAAGATCAGCATCCAGTTGACCCAAAACGCCAATTTGGTAAGCACCAACGCCGTGGATCCGTCCATGATGTTGACCGGAGCGAAGGGGTGCATTAGCCCCGCCACGCTTGACTCGCCGGCAATCGCCAGCGCAAACGCAGCAATAAAACATAAACCTAAGTTGATCAAAGGACCCGCGACAGAATTCACCATATCGCTTTGCGGTTCCAGGTCACGTGGCATAGGACCCAGCCCGCCGAGTGGTCCGATGGTCACTTCATTCAAATGACCGTCAAGTTTTCTGGCAACCCAAACATGGCCTAACTCGTGTAGCAAAACACTGATAAATAGGATGCCCAATGTTGCCGGACCGAGCCAATGTAGGTCGGATTGCGTGGAAGGGTCCACGCTGCAACTGAAATAGATAGTGAACGCGCCAAAGAGGAGGAAAAACATATGCACTCGGACGTGCAAGTCTCCCCATTGACCGACGCTCAGGCTCCAAATTCGACGATCGGACATGGTGTTTGCGCTCAAGAAAAGGAAGATATACGTTTGTTGCTCGGACGCGACGGGAACTGGGTCTAAGCGAAAAGGAATTAACACATTCTAACAGTGCCTGTTCGGTAGTTCAAACATTTCGTTCCAAAACAGAGGATTAAATCTGGCAACGTCCAGCCGTATGTCCGTCATGGTTAAACATGCTAAAACGGATGCCTTGGCCGGTGGTAACACCAGATGGGGATGAACAGATAAGAGTTAAGGATTGTGAATGTGAACGAACCCCCTGAATTGAACGAAAAATGCGTCTTACAGACCGAACGATTTCGAGTGGTCGAGATTGATCAATCGTTAGCGGAAGGTGGAATTCGCCGTCGGCATGCGATCCGACACCCCGGTTCGGTCGTGATACTTCCTTTGATAGATGAGAACCATGTCTGTTTGATTCGAAACTTTCGAGTGTCGGTGGCGCAATGGCTGTTGGAGCTTCCGGCTGGCACGTTAGAGCCAAATGAACCGCCATTAGAGTGTGCAAAGCGCGAGCTTGTCGAAGAGACGGGGTACCGTTCGAACCATTTGCGACCACTTTGCCGGTTTTACGCTGCGCCGGGAATTCTGGACGAATTCATGCATCTATTCGTCGCGGACCAATTGACGGAAGGTGATCCGGAACGAGAGCCGGGCGAACTCATTCAGAACGTCGTCGTTACCTGGGACGAAGTGACCGAATTGTTGGCGGCGGGCGAAATCGTCGATGCCAAGACGATCATCGGACTTCAGACCTACTTATTGCAGCACGGACGCGGTCAGCTTTGAATCGCACTTGAAAACGAAGGAGCCAATCATGAACGATACTCGACTCACCAAGTTGGCCGACGTACTGGTCAACTATTCCACGGCCGTGCAACCGGGCGACCAAGTGATTATCGCAGGCGGACCGGTGGCCCTGCCGCTGGTTGTGGAAGTCTACCGAGCAGTCGTTCGCGCACAGGCGCATCCCTTGGTTCGATGTCAGCCCGACGAATGTAAGCAGATTTTGTTGCTCGAAGGATCAAACGAGCAATTGCTGTTCGAAGACCCATTTGCTTTGCACGAAGTGGAACAGATAAACGCCTATATCGGATTGTGGGGACAAGAAAACACAAAGGCCTTGTCGCGGACCGATCCTGCCAGGCAAGCTAAGCTCAGTCAAGCTCGAAAGTCATGGCTTGACCGTTTCATGCAGCGCGCTGCCGATGGCCAGTTGCGTTGGGTTGGGACACAGTTTCCTTGCCATGCGTCTGCTCAAGACGCAGAACGTTCACTCGCCGAATACGCCGACTTCGTCTTTCAAGCTGGACTTCTGCACTTGGATAATCCCACCGATGCTTGGCGAGAAATCAGTGTGCGTCAGCAGCGCTTGGCGGACTTCTTGAATGGGAAGAAGGAGCTGCGTTTTGTCACGCCCCACGGAACCGATTTGCGACTGGGCATCGAAGGACGTTCGTGGATTAATTGTGACGGACACGAGAACTTTCCGGACGGAGAAGTATTTACCGGCCCGATCGAAGACGCAACGGAGGGTGTTGTTCATTACAGCTTTCCGGCGGTTCACGGCGGTCGGGAAGTGGATGGGATTCGGTTCGAATTTAAGGCCGGTAAAGTTGTCGACGCGACTGCGACCAAGGGAGAAGATTTCCTGCTGGCAATGCTAGATCAGGATCCCGGCGCCAGAGTATTGGGCGAAATCGCCATCGGCACGAATTACGCGATTCAGGAGTACACCAAGAACACGCTGTTTGACGAAAAAATCGGCGGCACGTTTCACGCGGCGGTTGGCTCCGCGTACCCGGAAAGCGGCGGCAAGAACCAGTCCGGGTTGCATTGGGACATGGTCTGCGATCTCAGGCAAGGCGGTGAAATCTATGCCGACAACGAATTGATCAGCCAGAATGGCCAATTTGTCCATCCCGACTGGCCTCGGTCGTAAAACACCTGTTTTCGCCAAAGTACACCAAGAGCGCGTCTCCCTGCTGGCAATTCGCCGGTGATCGCCGACAGATTAGACTAAAGATCCGCTGGCTGACGTGATTTATGCACGCAGTGTTAATCGCTAGTGTGAATTCGAAAAAACGCGAGCCAACAAACTGCGGATCCGGCTCGGCTTCTTGTGGTCCGCCGAATTAACTCGTGCCAGCTCCGCACATGCCACAGAGGAAGACGTTCCGTTGCTGTTCGAGCATTGTTCCGAGGCTGAATGCTGTTGTTTTCGCCACGCGACGGCAAAGTTCTGTTCCCAATCGTGTTCGGCGAACTCCCAGCCAACGTCGTATCCCTTTTTTTCGCTCAAGAAATACTTATGTCGCTCGATTTCCGAAATCTCTTCTGGTCTTTTTTCCATTTCTTTTCGCTCCATCTTCCTGCGCCTCCATTACAAGCAGTTGTTCTTATCACACGCATTGGCAAGTGAAAAGGGTAGTACCGAATCTTTCACGTCCGGTCATCAGTTCACCATCAGTTGGTGCCACCCACGGACTTTTTTGCTCGGCGCGCAAAAATCTGTTGAATTGGCTTGACTTGAGTTGGTTCGATCCGAGTTGTCACCGAGCGATTGGCGGGTAAAGTACGTTGTGTCTGGAAGATGGACGAATAAAGAAGGGCCGACGTGAATGAGCCAGAATACGAGCGAGATCCCGAACAGCGACGCAGAATCGTCCTATGTTTGTGAACAATGGGGCCGGAACGATTTGCGCTTTCAGCCCGTTCGAATCTTTCCCAATGGG
>JAGQOZ010000160.1 GCA_020426955.1 Planctomycetales bacterium | reverse complement strand
CATCATGCCGGTGATGAAGAACATGGGCAAGAAGGAAACAATCACCGCCAACGTGGCCAAAATAATGGGTGGTCGAACTTCGTTCACGGCCGTTAAGACAGCTCGAAGCGGCTTTTCCTTTCGCATACGAAAATGCCGAAAGATATTTTCCACGTCCACAATCGGATCGTCGACTACCAAACCCAATGACAGAATCAGCGCGAACAACGTCACTCGATTAATCGAATAGCCCGTCAGGTAATTCACCAGCAACGTCAAGGCAAACGTCAGCGGCACGGCGGTGGCCACCACAATCGCTTCTCGCCAACCAAGCGTCAAGGCGATCATGCCCACGACCAAGACGATTGCCGTGGCGAGTTCACCGACGAGTTCGTTGACTTTTTCATCGGCCGTTTCGCCATAGTTGCGAGTGATCCGGACGTGGACGTCATCCGGAATGACGGTCTGTTCTAATTCGCTGAGACGATGTTCCAGGTCTTGCGCAATAGTGACGGCATTACGACCTTTTTGCTTGGCCACCGCAATGGTAACGGCAGGATAATCTTGATCCGTGGTGCTGGAATGCGTTTCATCGGTGTTTGCATCTGAGCTGTGCGAGTCATGAATCGCCATGCCGGGGCCAAAGCTGATTCGAGTATACGTGTTGGGTTCGGCAGGACCGTCGGACACCGTTGCTACGTCTCGCACATATACCGGTCGACCATTGAAGACGCCAACCACCAGGCTTTCGATTTCCTTAGCCGAACGCAGGAACGAACCACTTTCGACGATCACTTGCTGGTTGTTCCGAGTGAACGAACCGGAGCGTAAATTGACGTTGGCACCTTGCAGAACGTGCGAAATTTCCAGCGGAGTGACGTTGTGAGCGGCTAAGCGTTCCGGATCGATTTGTACTGTAATCTGGCGACTGCGACCGCCGACAATTTCGGTTCGAGCGGTATTGCGAACTCGCTGCAGTTCAATTTCCACTTGTTCCGCCACGCGGCGCAGTTGATGATCGTCGTACGATTCGCTCCACAGCGTTACATTTACAATCGGCACGTCGTCGATTTCAATTGGCTTGATCACCCAGCCGGCCACGCCCGGCGGCACGACGTCAGAATTCATGGCAATCTTGTTGTACAGTTTGATCAAACTGTCTTCTCGATCTTCACCTACGTAGAAGCGGACGGTGACCACGGCTTGTCCCGGCATCGACATGGAATAGACGTATTCCACGCCGTCAATCTGATACAGCAGTCGTTCCAGTTGCGTAGAAACTTGCTTTTCCACTTCTTCCGCACTGGCACCCGGCATGGCTACCAAGACGTCTGCCAGCGGCACGACGATTTGCGGTTCTTCTTCACGCGGAGTCACCAGCAACGCCACTCCACCGGCGATCAACGCCAGCAAGATCAGCAAGATCGAAAGGTTACCTCGCAGAAAGACTTCGACAATCCGCGATAAAACTCCGTCGTGCGTGTTGGTCGGTTGATTCATCGCGAATTTACTCGTTCAAGTCCGATGTGGTGTTGACAGAGCTGACAGCGATCCGTTCGCCAACCTTCAGGCCGGACAGAATTTCCGTTTGGTCATCAATCGCTTCACCCAGGCGAACAAAACGGCGTTCCAGCCAATTCTGATCATTGACCACGTCTACGACGTCCAGTTGACCCAGCGTTTGAACAGCGGACGAAGGAACCACGATGCGATCGATTTCACCTACCGGAATGGACAGGCGTCCAAACGAACCGATGTACAGTGCGGTGGCGTTTTGCGGCAGGCTGACTTTGACCAGCACGCTGCGAGACGCAACTTCTGCTTGCGGCACGATCTCTCGAACCGTCCCTTCCGTGGTGAGGTTGGCGGAATCGACATGGACGGTCATTTTCATGCCGGGCTGCACGTGGGAAGCCAAACTTTCGCGGACGCTGGCGTGCAGTTCCAGTTCTTGAGGATCGTGGATCACCAGTAACGGCTTGCCCGGCGCGGCCAAGTCACCCGGGTCGGCAAAGCGGTCGGCCACGACACCGGATTCCGGCGCGGTGATGGTGGTGTAGCTGAGCATGACTTTGATTCGTTCCACTTGTTCTTTGGTTCGATCCAACTGAGCTTGCGTCATTTGGTATGCACCTTGGATGCGGTCAAAATCTTCCTTGGTCACGGCTTTGGCCGCAAACATCGATTGGTAGCGTTCGTAGTCGCTTTTGCGTACCGCCAAATCCGCTTCCACTCCGGCCACTCCCGCTTCCGCTTCGCGAAGCTGCGCCTGGATTTCTCGATCATCCAGCACCACCAACGTTTGGCCCGCGTCCACTTGATCACCGGCGTCCACTTTCACGTCCAAGACGGTGGCCAATAGCCGAGCCGCCACTTCCGCTCGCCGCCTGGGCTCAACCGTTCCCACGCTGGTAATGGTTTGAGGTGTGGTGATTCTGGCTACGGTGGCAATCGATTGCGATTCGGCTTTTCGGTGAGTGTGCTTGACCGCACCGGGCGTTACTTTTTCGCCAAAGCCAATCGACATCCAGTAGATGATCAGTCCCAAGATGGCGACGCCAATGAGTTTAGGGGCGATACTCGTCACTATTTTGACGAACGCAGATTTAGGTTTTTTGGACATTTCTGTTTCTCGAATCAGCAAGCGAATTTTTCTGCGTAGAAGCAGCAAGGGCAGGGCACCGGGCGAATCATACGCAAAGTACGTGCCATGAAGAAAGACAGGCTGGCTGGTGTTTTGATGCTGAATTCGTTCAGGTGTTAAGTTGACAGTTAACAGTTGGCGTTAAGCTAGCGTTCGAAGCAGCACAACTACAAAGCTCGACGACTGCTGGCAATGTCTTAATCCTGAGCCTTTAGATTCGCCGCTACTTTTTCCGCTTGACGAAGGACTCGCAAAATATTCTGTCCCATAATCTTGCGAATATCAGATTCCGAATAACCTCGGTTTAGCAGCTCTTGCGTGATCAAAGGATAAGTGGACACGTCCTCCAGTTGGACGGGCAGCGAGTCGACGCCATCATAGTCAGAACCAATTCCAACATGATTGACACCGGCCACTTGGATAATGTGCTCAATGTGATCCACTACATCATGAATGGTGCCTCGTTGAATCGGGTGTTCGTTTTCCCAGCGAGCGACTTCGCGGTTGACTTCGTCTTCGGTTTTGCCTTCGGCTTCTAAGCGGTTCTTGAATTCGGTTCGCGCCTTGCCTCGTTCCGCAGAAGCCGGAACGATAAACGTTGGGTAGAAGTTGACCATCACCACACCACCGTTCTTGGCGGTTAGCTTGAGGACTTCGTCGGGAACGTTGCGCGGATGATTGGCGATGGCACGCGCAGACGAATGTGAAAAGATCACGGGCGCTTGAGAAATCTGCAACGCGTCTTTCATGGTGTCAATCGAAACGTGCGAAATGTCAACCAGCATGCCCAGCCGATTCATCTCCTGCACCACTCGTTCACCAAACGGCGTCAAACCTTGGTGGCGTTCTTCATCCGTGGCCGAATCCGCCCAGTCCAGCGTGGCCGAATGTGTCAGCGTCATGTACCGAGCACCTCGGTCATATAACTGCCGCAGAACGCTGAGCGAATTTTCAATGGAGTGGCCACCTTCCATGCCAATCATGGACGCAATCTTGCCCGCGGCGTGAATCCGCTGTACGTCGTCGGCGGTTAGGGCCAATTCGAATGTTTCCGGATACCGCTGGATCATGGCGTGGACAAAATCAATCTGCTCCAACGTGGTCAGCAGCGCCGTGCCTTCCAGCCGAGTGTTCGACGGAACGTAGACGGACCAAAACTGGCCGCCAACGCCACCCTTTTTCAGGCGAGGAATATCGGTGTGGAGTTCTTGTTGCGGTTGCGAAATATCAAGCTTTTCGAACGACGGCATTCCTCGTTCCCGAAACGCCCACGGCAAATCGTTATGCCCATCCATCAGAAATAGCGAATCATGCAACGCCGCAGCTTTTTCTGACAGCAACACGGGTGGACGACTGTCCTGTGCCAACAGCGATTCTGTCCCTAGCCACCCGCAAAGCAACACCACCACAGATTGTACCCACCGCATGCGTTTTTTCTCCGAATACCCAAATTCCAGCGTCAGCGACACAGTTTACACCGGATGGCATTCTTGAGAAATCTGTTTAACCGCGTCTTGCCAAAAAATGCGGTACGTGGCATGGCAACCAAAAAAACGAAACGGCGTGTTTTTAAATTTCGAAAGACGATGGAATGCCAATGACGCGGTTAGTCCAATGGAACAAGCCAAGCGAGCCCGAACCGGCGTCCTTTGACAAACCCAATCAGGTTCAATTCGTCGTCTTCGACGTCCGAAGTGTCGCCGGGTTTTAATGAATTGTCGTGCACTTCGACACCAACATACAGCAGACCTATCGTGCCATCTTTTGTTTCGAACAGGAACGTTCCGGGCGAACGCAGGTCTGTTTCACCCGTTGCAGCAACCGTGACCAACACGTTTTGATTGTGAAGCGTACCTTGATGACGAAGTGAATCGAACGTCGTTTGCCGGAAAGATGCTTTCCAGGCGGATTTTGGCATTTGCCACACCTTCAGTTCAAGGGGCCGAAGCACAAAAACGGTCTGACTGTCTGGTAGCGTAACTTCGTCACCCATGATGTCAAAACGGTTTTCCGCAGCCCATTTCCGCATCGCATCGTTTTCGTCCGGCGTTCGATTCGACTTTCTCCATTGCAATGGAATCGCGGCCACTCGCCCCGTGTCCAGGTCATAGAAAACGTGTCCCGAGTTGGCTCGTGCTACTGACTCCAAAATCCAATTACTGGTTCCCGCTCTAGACTTCAGCGGCGCGTCGGCGGCAATTCCAGTTAGCTCATCGGGTTCCGATAGCGGCGACAATCTCACAGACTGAAACTCGGTTTCACCAACCAGTTCTCTGCCGTTTTTTTCCCACCAGTCGGTCCACTTGGTGGCCACAGAATAAAAAAGCTGAGCCTTGGCATGTTTTTGCTTCTGAGAGTCATGTTGATTCAGAAAGATGTGAAACAGTTCTTCTTCGCCAAAATCTTGGTCGGTCAGTGAACGCAATGCACCAAAAATTTCTCGCACAGGCCGTCCAAAGCCATAGCGGACGCCTTCGTTCCGATCGTCCAGATCATGTTTTTGCATAAACGTCAAAAGAGCCTTATCGGTTCCCTGGATTTGTAGGCCCATGTCCGAATTACCAGTTTGAAGCGTCTTGGGAATCGATCGAATCAGTGCCGGGACAGCTCGTTTGTCACCGATCGCGCGTAGCGCAAATCCTAAACAGCGAAGCATCCGGTCGTCATCGGTACGATCCAGCTCGGCCGTTAACTGTGGCAAGCCGTCAGGGCCGACGCCAGCCAGCTTGTGAAGCAGTTCCGCCCACTCGTCCGAGTAAACTGCCGACGACTTGTTCATTTCGTCAAGCTGACGGAGCAAGGCATCGACCGTATCGAAGGAGCGATTGACAACGACCTCGGTTTTCCCCAGCCTTTGGAACGTGTCTCGAATAATCTCATTTCTCAGTCGATAATCGGGATCCGAATACACGGCGTTCCGATCACCGACTTCGCCGATGAGAAAGTCATGTTCGACCGTATTGCCGTCACCTACGTTCAAGTAGATCGCCGA
Source organism: Planctomycetales bacterium (assembly GCA_020426955.1). Taxonomy (GTDB): domain Bacteria; phylum Planctomycetota; class Planctomycetia; order Pirellulales; family Pirellulaceae; genus JAGQOZ01. The sequence continues at coordinate 5,238 of JAGQOZ010000160.1, read as the reverse complement.
ATCGCTGTTCATTAAATAGACGTAATTGCGTCCCGGAGCCACGTGCAATTTATACGTGCCGTCGGTATGGACTGGAGTTGATGCCACGGCGGCACCTGTCATAGGGCGAGCTGGTCCGTGGTGAGCGACATAAAGGCGATTTTCTTCGCCGTTTAGAGAGTTTCCATCCATGTCGATGATTCGGCCTTCGATAAAACCACCCTTGGTCATCTGGATATTGGCACCATGCACGCGTTTGCCCGGCACGGCTTCTAGCGCCTTGATGGCCAGTGGCATGCGATCAGGCACGACGGCCCAAATATTGTAGTAGTCGTGCGTCAAGAGAAACCGATATTTCCCATCGCCGTCCGCACGAGTTGTCGCCCAACCATGTTCCGCAATTCCCTGGGTTCGAACTTCTGCGTTGGGCACTGGCTGGCCCGTCACTAAATCGACCACTTGGCCTTCCACGATTGCCGGTGCCGGCAACGTGATATCCATGGTCCCCGGCACGCTCGTGCACTTGATTAGAGTATCGGCATAATCGGGGTGTGAGACGGTGAACAACAGATGCGGCTGATACACCATGGAATTGACCTTGCCGTTTGTAAATACGCTTGTTTCCAACGGCTGCCACTGTGTCAAGTCGACAATTCGAAAATCGCCGTCCTTGTCCGTGGTTGCTGTATGAATTCCTGGAATGGGTTCCCCTGGTCCCCGATAGACCGTGGCATTCGAAACAGGAAATCCTGCGGAATCGATAATGCGTCCGGAAAGGACCGCCGGTTGTTCCAGATCCAATTCGATTCCTTTCGTGTTATCTTTATTTACTGCGGTACGAACTGTGGCGAAGCCTGCCTTCTTGGCAACCAGTGTCATGTCTGTTCGTTCGCCAGCGTTTACTTTTGGCGAAATTGTGAATTCGCCCTCTTCGTTCGTCGTCGTCTCGCCTGCAAGAACATACTTGCCGTCATCATCGCGAACATAGGATTGAACCACCGCACCGGGTTCGCTGTAACCGCGAAGATCGCCTGCAGCACCTTCTTCTGACATCGTAGCTGTCATCGGTTCCGGTTCTGTCGCCCCGTCCGTTGTTGATTTCGCATCGGATTCTTGCGGAGTCGCGTTTTGTTCAGCGTTCAATGACGGGACGGGACTGGCAATGCCACCGATCAGCAGAAAAGAGACTGCTAAGAACAACGACAACACAAACCATCCCTTGCTATTGCGGTACATCTTGTTTCTCCGTGGATTGAGCAAGCCGTAAATGCGCATCCGCAGCGACCAACGCTGCGGGAAAAATCCAAGTAACGATACGAACGGAATGGTGCCATTGAACTTTTCTGCAAGGCACAGCAAGTCCTCTGCGTACTCGGTAGCTCGGCTATCTTGCAGCACAAAGTTGTCGCACAACTCTTCGCGGGCCTGCGTCAGATGCCGGCTGACTGACCGAACGAGCGGATGCCACCAGTACAACAGGCCCATCAGTTGTTGCAGCAAATGCGGCCACATGTCGCTACGCAAGATATGAGCGTATTCGTGCGTTAAGACATGGATCATTTGTTGCTGCGTCGCGTTTTGTACAAACCAGTTTGGCAAAACAATTACCGGTCGGATCACGCCGACAACAGCAGGCGTACCCAGGCGATTCGATTCGAAGACCTTGGGCATCGAGCGAATTCTGATTCTGCGGCAGAACTCGGACGTGACTGCTTCCGGAAGCGACGCGATGACCAGTGTTTGCTTGAGCGATCGAATGACCGTCAAACTTCGGATATAGTTGACCAATGCAATGATGGTGCCCAATAGCCAAATGTACGGCAAACTTCGTGCGATATGGACGAAAGCATTGCGTAAGTTCTTTGTTCGTTTAGACACCTCCTTGCCGGGTACTGCACTGATAGAACTGACTTCATTTCTTGCGGGCACCGATCGAGGCCGATAGTCGATTGGCGATGCGGGCGAAAGCACCGGCTCAGCCGACGTGACTAGCATCTCTTTGTCTTCACGGGGCGTGATTTCGTTTGGTTGCCGAGGCGACGGTTCGGTTGTCTGCCGGTCCGGGACGCTTGGCACTGGATTAGGTGTCGCAACGTCGAACACGGTCGTCGGTTTCGATGTCGAACGAGCAGCTGACAACGTGAAATCTTGCCTGCGCGGCGGGAGTCTTGAAACCAGAATCGGAGTGAATAAAACAAGCAGCAAAACGGCCAACGCGATGGAGTGCCGAGCGGACGGGTTGGAAATGCGAATGCGAAGAAGCAATAGTCCCAGTGTCGAAATCACGGTCACTTGCAACGCGGTGATCAGCAGAAATGATTCCAGCGGTTTCATTGGTCATCTCCCTTGGCTTGATCAATCAGTGAACGGATCTTGTCCGCGTCTTCCTGGGACACCGTAGGGTCGTTCAAGAGTGTTAGAATCATCCCTTCGATCGAACCAGAAAACACAGTGTCCAGTAAGCGTCGCAGCGTTTGTTGTTGCGCCTTCTTCTGAGTTACCGTGGGCATGAATTCGACCGAATTGCCGGAAACCTTACGTCTTAACCAACCCTTCTCTTCCAGCCGAATGATCATCGTGTGCACCGTATTGCGACTGATACCTCGACGTGCATTCAAAATCTTCCACACATCGGCCACAGAACACGTTTTGTGCTCCCAGAATAGGTTCATGATTTCTACCTGAGCTTCTGACAGCGGCGGACGGTTGCCTGTCGGCGGCATGTTTCTTCCTTTCGCAGGGATTTCCGCAGATGCGCCTACACTTGTCATGATTTGTCTGTGTGTTTTACTACGACTGTAGGCGCATGGCAATACCTTGTTGCAGGAATTGCAAAATTGATCAAAACGGGAGAGCGAGACTTCGCGAAGGGTAGCGACGAGTTCCGATCTAATCGGGCGCGGCACGTCCTTGGGTGCTATGATTCTGTGATGAGCGACCGTTGGAAAGGCGACCTGCTGGTACACTAACTGCTTGCTCCGGAACTGGGCGTCCCAAATTGAACGTCGGTGCCGAGTCCATTAGAATGTAACTGCGATTTGTTTATGACACGCCACTTTTGTTGTTTTAGGAGAATAGTGAAGATGCTTCGAAAAAGTTTGTTCGCCCTGTTGGCTGTGATGATGTCCGCACAGTACGTTGCGGCTCACTGTGAAGTTCCGTGCGGCATTTATGCCGATCAGCGCCGGTTCGAAGAGATGTTGGAAGATACGCAGACCATTGCCAAGGCAATCACCAGCATTGAAGACATTATTGCTGACATGTCCAATGGCCCGACGCCGAAAAGTGTCAATCAGGTTTCTCGTTGGGTTTCCACCAAGGAAGCTCACGCCACCAATACGCAGCAAATTATTGCTCAGTACTTTATGACTCAGCGCATTAAGCCGGATGGGGAAAAGTACACAGAAAAACTGACCGCGGCGCATGCCGTGATGGTGGCGGCTATGAAGTGCAAACAAGACGCTAGTCCCGCCACGGCGGAAGCACTGAAGAAAGCGATCTTGGATTTCTATCGAGCTTACGAAGGTAAAGAGCCGAATCTGGAACACTAAGGTTGATTCGGTTTGCAATTTGGTTCGAAGAAATTGATTCGAATTCAATCCAGCGGTGGACACGGCGTTCACCGCTTTTTTTATTGGTGACTCCAACCTCGCCCGACGCGTTCATTTTGAAGTCGCGCATTTGCGTTTTCCGGCGGAGTTTCTTAGCCCGACGCGTGAGCGAGGGACCAATGAAACATCCAATTTTCCCTCACTTGCGTATCGGGCTACCAAAAACGCAACTTCAAAACTTACGCGTCGGGCTAGGAAAACCGTTATTTCAAAACGGATCAATACAGCGTCTAGTATTACGTCGCGCTGAGAAGCGTCTTTCATTCCGAAGAATTGTTGTTGGTTTCCAGTGGAATCCATACGGTCATTTCGCTGGGGCCTCGATTCGCCCAAGCAAAGTACGGAATCAGCTTCGCATTGACGCGATTTGTTTTATGTGCGGCGTGAACTCGGTACAGCTGCCCTTCCTGCCACGGCGGATTGTTACTCTGAATCAGAGTGGTGGACAGCGCGCGAATCTGAGCTAGTGTAGATTCTGACGGAGTGAATTTTGTCCGCGGCGAAATGTGTAGTTCGTGCAGGCGAATTCCATCGGGTACGTCGGTCGATTCTAAGCAATACACCAACGGGCCTCGTTTCACAGCCACTTGGTTCCTGGTTTCCTCTACCAGCGGATGTGATTCCAGCAACACGGCCGGCATCGGCAGGCGGAGTTGAATTTGGTCGCCCGCCTTCCATGATCGGGTCAGAACCAGATAGCCGGATCGATCCAGTCGCACATCTTGCTGGACTCCGTTTACCTTCACGACGACTTTGTCGTGATCCGCCCAATCGGGAATTCGCAATCCGATACCAATCGGTTCGCGCGGAGCAGCTTGAATGGCAAGCGTGATCAGGCCGTCCCAGGGGTATTCCGTCTGTTGCTTGATATGCAGCGGTTGGTTGTTCCATTCGGACTTGAGTGAATTGCTGCCGTACAGATTGACCAGAATTCGGTCCGCTTGTTTGGCGTACGCGTAGCCGTGAGCCTGAGCGATGGTTCGTAGCACATTGGGAGGACAACAATACGAGGTCACGAATGGAACTCGGCGGCGTTCCCATCTCAATTCCACCGGCAACCGATCTGTATTTCGCAACGGATTGACGTAGAAATAATCTTTTCCTTCCAGGCTGATACCACTGAGCACGCTGTTGTAAAGCGACAGTTCCAGAACGTCCAGATACTTGGATTCGCCGGTGGCCAGAAACATGCGCCAATTCCACATTACGTTGCCGATGGCCGCGCAGGTTTCATTGTGCGCGGTGGTGTTGGGAAGCTGATAATTGTGGCCGTACGCTTGGTGGATGCGGCTGATGGTTGATTGCTGTGACGAACCGAAAGGAGCGGCACCATCATATAACGCACCACAACCTCCAGTGACATACAATTTTTTCTGAGTCACGTTTTGCCATAACGCGTCTAGCGCCGTCATGAACGAAGCATCGCCTGTTTCCAGAAACAGATCTGCCGCGCCGGCATACAGGTAATTCGCTCGCACCGCATGCCCTTCCGCTTCGCGTTGTTGGATGAACGGGATTCGATCTTGATTATCGTCGCCACCTTCTTGCAGCATGTTTCGCATCGCCAAGAACTTTTTGGCTAAGTTCAAATGTCGTGGTTCACGTGTGGTTCGATACAACTCGATCATACCCATGTAGTGCGAAGGGC
>JAGQOZ010000015.1 GCA_020426955.1 Planctomycetales bacterium | reverse complement strand
CTTTGACGGTAAACTTGGGTGCAATATCGGAAATGGTTCGCAGTGAAGTGGTGAGCGGTGACAATCATGTTGAGGAATCCAATGGCAAGAATTTGGTTTTGCGTAGCCATCATGCTTGGAGCTCGAATCGGCCTAGCGCAGGTGCAATTCGAAACTGATTCGCTAACACTGCAACTGGACGAAACGGGACGCGTCGCCCACGTGGTAGATCGTTCGAATCAAACCGATTACGTCGCCGTCGGTCATGAAACGCCGCTGTTGATGGCCTACATCAACGGAGAAGTTCAATCTCCGCAGTCCGCCACTTGGCACCCAGATCAGCAGCGTTTGACACTGCGACTTGCCGGCGCAGAAATCGAAGTGGCCACAAGCAACAAGACGTCTCACTTGACCTTTGAAATCGTTCGAGCCGAACCGCTGGAAGCGATTGAACGAGTGCAATGGGGCGTGGCGACAAAGATCCATGATCACGTCGGAGAAGTGATTGGCGTGGTGCGAAACGAACGGTTTGCCATCGGCTTGCTGGGGTTGAACGTCAAAACACTGGGTGGGCCGGCGGATCATCCGGAAGGACGCGATGTTTCTCGAGGTCGCGCGGCAATGTCGACCGACTGGGGCAGTTCCTTACAGGCGTATTCGATGGATCGATCTCGTCCGCGGCATGTGGACGTGTGGGGCGGCCAATTTCCTCGCATGCCTGTTTTGCCGATTCCCGGCGAGACGGTGGTCGGTTCCAAGATTGCGGTATTTGGTTCGCCCGCTGATTCAGCGCTGGATCGAGTGGGTGAAATTGAAATTGCCGAGCGTCTTCCGCACCCGGTGTATCAGGGCATGTGGTCGCGAAAGAACAAAGAATTGGGCCGGTCTTATTTGATCGCCCCGTTCAGCGAAGAGACGGTGGACGAAATGATTGCCTACGCTAAGCGAGCCAACTTTCTTTCTTTGTATCACCCATCGCCGTTTCAAAGCTGGGGCCACTATGAACCGAGCGATCGTTTTTTCCCGAACGGAGAAGCCGGATTGAAAGCGTGCGCGGAAAAGGCCAAACAGGCCGGTTTGCTACTGGGAGTCCATACGCTTACCAATTTCATCAATACCAATGATCCGTTTGTGACTCCGGTTCCGGACAAGCGACTGGCTCAAACTGGTTCCAGCGTCTTAGTGGGCCAAGTCGCTCTGGATTCCACCACGATCGAAGTTGCTTCGCCCGAGTATTTTAATAACACTCGCTCCAATTGGCTGAAAACGGTCATGATTGGAGACGAATTGATTCGCTATAGTCACGTCAGTGAAAGCGAACCGTGGCAACTTTTGGATTGTCGCCGAGGAGCGTTCGGCACGAAGGCTGCATCGCATGAAACCGGAACCACCGTTGCCAAGTTGATGGACCACCCTTACAAGGTTTTTCTGGCGAACCACGAAATGCAACAAGAAATTGCTCGACGCTTGGCCGAACTTTTCAATCGAACAGGCATCAATCATCTTGATTTTGATGGCCATGAAGGTTGTCATGCCAGCGGACAAGGTGATTTTGGCATCGAAACGTTTGCCAAAGTTTTCTATGACAACGTGCAACACTTTGTTCACAATGGCACCAGTAATTCCCAACCGTTTTACTGGCACATCAACACCTGCTGCAATTGGGGCGAACCGTGGTATGGTGGCTTTCGCAGCAGCATGGCCGATTATCGCATTAATAACCAAGCCATGCTGGAACGCAATTTCATGCCCAAAATGTTGGGCTGGTTTCAGCTGACCGCCGACACTACATTGGCGGACGTCGAATGGTTGTTGGCTAGGTCCGCCGGGTACAATTCGGGTTTTGCGTTGTCGACGTCACGAGAAGCACTGGCGGCAAATCCGCATACGCCGTTGCTGCTAGATACCATTCGAACCTGGGAAGCGTTGCGAATGAACAATGCCTTTACGGAATCGCAACAAGCAGCCATGCGTGACACCAGTCGCGAATTTCATCTCGCCCCGTCCGAAGACCATTCTCTTGTACTGCATCCCTATCGTGTTTCGCCAACGTACGAATATGCGTTTTATCAGCGGCAACCGGGCGAACCAACGTATGCCGAATGGGAGTACACGCAGCCCGGATCCGCACAGGAATTGCAGTTTTCGCTCGAGGTAAAAGGCGAGTCCGGAGCTGTCCAGGATCTCTCGTTCGAATTTGATAACTATCTTTCATTTGCCGTGCCGGCGACCGTCGAGGCCGGGCAAACACTGCTGTGTGATGGTTCGGACACGTTGCGCATTTATGACACCAAAGGACGGCAGGTCAAAAAAGTTTCGCTGCCGAAGTCGCCGCCAAAGATCCCCAACGGGCCGCACGATGTCACTTTTACCTGTGACTTTATCGGAGATCCACCGCCGACGGTTCATGTTCAGTTCAAGGCCATGGAAGCGGGCCAGCCAGTACAAGCAAAATAGCCGGCCCCGTAAATCAGCAGCCGCTGAAATTAGGTGACGCTCACCGCTGAACGACGAATGTCATTCGCTTGTGGGCCGATGCGGCTGCGCGAAACGTTCTGATCCGGATTGAATTTGATTGGAATTACGCATCCGATTGAAAACCAATTCGCTTTTGAGAATGCGGACCGGTGTATTCGTGCTTGGCACCATCACGTTGTCCTTGCTGATGAGCGGCGTTGTCGAACCGATAGCGTCCTGTAGATCTTACATTTTGCAAGCGGATATCGCATTCTATGTGGAGCCAATCTCGGGCGGCCGAAGTCACTGCTAAGGCTCGCGAATCCACTAGCGCTCCGTCCTGTGCAGATAGGCTGTTCGATTCAGATGGAGAAGTATCGCCGGCAGATTGCGATTGTCTTGGCAACCCGTTGACATATCCTTCTGCATAGGACGCCCCACTTCCACGAGCATACCCGCCGAATTTCAGTTTGGCTGTGGCGGCAATGGTCAGCAGCATTTCTTGAAACAGTGGTATGATCTGCTCCACGTCACTGACTGGGCCGTAAAACCAAAACAGGCTACGGTGGCCGCAACGATCTTGGTAGAACTGCACTGTCGGAAAGACCTCGTCGGTCAGGTAATATGCTAGGCCAGATTCCCAGCCACAGCATCGACTCCCATTCAACGGACAAGCTCGACGAGTCATCCCGATACGACCTACATCTTGGTCATCCGTAATGTCTTCGCGTTGAAGATTGTGTTGCAGCATCAAGGCCTGCATCGCTCGCAGCGCATTGCGAATCTCTCCTTCCGTCGAGGCATGATTGGATGCGGTTCGATGCAACGCTTTGACTCGATTTAAGATTCTTTCGTATTCACGCTGCGTCAACTCGGATTCTTGGTTCGCCGCTTTGTTGGCCGAGCGAAAATGATCGGAGATGGGTGACGACGTGATGTCGGCGCAGGTCCAGAAAGACGTGGCCATCATGTTGGATTCTTCGAACGGATTCCACGTGTCGTACACCGTGTGATCAATCACGCACGACACATGTCCGTGACGCTTGCGACTGTCTTCACGAGGTCTGAATCGAACCAAGACGACACCTTTGGGTAGATAGGGCTCCACCACATCCGCCCGGCAATACAGCGTCGTAGACTTCCAGCCGTTTTCACTGAGAAACGAATCGACGACGTCTTGTGTTACACCGTGTCGAGCCGTCTTGCTGGAACGTTCGCTGAACGCATCGTAGACATCGCGATACAACTTGCCCGTGGCAATCGCCACCGATCGCACGACACAATCTCCGGCGTATCCCACAAATCCACAGTTCGCTCGGCCCCCATCATGCCAGATAAATTCAAATGCATCCGAATGTGTCATTTTGTACTCCTTTCCGCAATTCAACTGGCGGCAGCTTATCAAAAAATGTCGCCCCTGGGTACGGAGCGAGTTCGTTTTTGGAGGACCTCGCTACAAAATTGATTTGCCGTAGGCTTATTCGCTGGGATTGTCTGGGGTTGGCGGATGCTCCGCTGGTGCTTTTGCCGCTAGATACTTACGGAATTCTCGCGGAGACATTCCAGTTTCTTTGCGAAAAGCGACGCTGAATCCGGTTGAACTGTGGTAGCCGGAGTTCAATGCCACTTGCGTGATGGGCATTACCGTTTGACCTAGCAACTGCTTGGCGCGAGCCATCCGTACGTTAATGGTTTCCTGTTCTACTGAATGTCCAATTGCTTTCTTGAAGCGAATTTCTAACGATCGACGCGAAACAGCCACATGATCCAAGATGTCTGCCAGCGTAATCTGTTGGTCGGCATGATTTCGAATAAACCGCAACGCTTCCGCTACATCCGGATCATCCACCGCCAGCACGTCTGTCGATTGCCGAGCGATCACGCTGAGTGGCGGAATTAGCATTGAACGCTGTGATGGTCGAATGCCTGTCATCAATTGGTCCAATAACTTGGCAGCTTCATAGCCAATGCGATAGGAACTCTGCGCTACACTGCTTAACGGCGGAGTGGAAAAATCACACAGTAATTCAAAATTGTCTACGCCCAGCACGGCCACTTGGCGAGGCACATGCAGGCCATTGGCAGCGCATGCTTTTAAAACCCAACAGCCCATGTCGTCATGCGGAGCAAAGACGCCGATGGGAAACGGGCCGCGACCTAATTCGCAACCAAGGTGATCAATGTCCACAATGGATTGCTTGTCATATTCCAAGGTTCGTTGGACGTATCGCAAAGCATAGCGTTCGCACCGATAGCCAGCTTGTTCAATGACGCCAGCAAAACCCTGCAACCGTTTAACGTTGTGATCCAAATCCATAGGGCCGACAAACGCAAAATGCCGGAGGCCTTGCTCCAGTAAGTGAGCGGCGGCCAATTCTCCAATGGCCTGATTGTCCGAGACAACCGAAGGCAGCGGCAGGCGAGGAATTCGCGAAGACACGTTCACGGTTACCATGTTCTTCGCTAACACTCGATCCAGCTCTTCTTCTGTGTCAATGGCCACAATCAGCCCGTCTCCTTCCCATTCGCGAAGCCGATCCCACGACAGCCGAGGCAGCGTGCCTTCCGTATAAACCTCCCAAGATGTGTGTTTGCGAACGTAGTTCAAGATCCCATACAAGTTGTTACGCAAATGGTCGGAGATTTCTCGCAATACAAAGGCAACACGTTTTTTTGATTTAGACATTACCCATCGCAATTGCTAATGAAGCTTGACGCATCGTGTTCCGGACTTCAACCATTATAGAAAACGGTCGTCGTTTTGCGCAATGCGCAAGCTTTTTTGCGCATTGGAATAAGTAATCGCTGGTCAGTGCACTAATCTGTGAAGGTTGCTGAAGTCGGTTTGGCTGCAGTTTGCAGTATGGCTGAACAGAAAAAATTTATTTCCACGGAGAGACGAACCCATGAAAACGTTACGAATGCTGAGCTTATTAGCGGTGTCCTTGTACGGAGCGCCGCTGGCGCTGGCTGCTTTGGATGGCACTGCGGATTCCAGTGCTTTTACCAACCAGTACAACGGAAACCAAATCTGGGATGGATCAGCGTTTGTGAATGATTGGGTGCAATCAGGCGGTCACACGCCGGCGGCGGTAAGTGTTTCCGGCAGTAATTTGATTGTCAGTCCCGATGCGGATAACGGTTGGGTTCAGCACGATAGCGACACAACCGCTTGGGAAACGGGAAGCGGAAATTGGACGATTGAAGTAAGCGTCAAATTGAATGACGTTGATTCCGCAGTCAACGACGGCATGGTGGTTTGGGGCGAACGTGACGGAAATCGAGGTGTGTTGTGGATTCAGGATCAAGCGGTCAGCGACCTTAACGGGGTCGAAATTGCCAGCGGCTTTGACAACACCGACGGATTTCATACTTACCGAATTGCATTTGATTCTACCGATATGTCCGCCGGCACCACAGGTACGCATCATGTTTGGCGAGATGACGTGTTGTTGTCAGACGCGGGGGTCGATATCAATCTGGCGGGTGGTAGCCTGAGTCGATTGATTGTGGGTGACTGTTGTACGAACATCGGCAACCCTGTAGATCAATACGAATTGGCGTACATTCGCTATCAACCTGATATGGCGTTGGCACCTGTTCCAGAGCCGAACAGTATCTTTCTGTTGTGCATGGGGCTGCTGGGCTTGCTGCGTTTGCGTTCGCGTCGATAAGCCCATGACTTGTTGTTTGTCGGCGTTCGTTTGTGTCGATTCGAGCGGTGAGGAATCGGTACGAACAGCGTTGAGTGTCGTTTATAACAAGTTGTGTACGGCAAACGCGCGAACTGATTAAAGGTTCGAAAGGATTTCGGTACATAAGCATGAGCATGTCTGCGAAAAGATGGCATTGCGTCAAGCCAGGACGCCAGCGAATCTGCTTGCAACGCGCACAACAGCGATTTCGTGCGGCGTTGTCTATCGAACCTTTGGAAGCTCGTTTGCCGCTGACCGTCACCATCTCTGAATTCATGGCCAGCAATCGGGATTTTCCATTTACCGACGAAGATGGCCAGCATTCTGATTGGATCGAACTGCACAATTCCGGTCCAGCCGCAGTTGACTTGACTGGTTGGCATCTTACTGATGACCCACTGCGCTTGGACCGCTGGACGTTTCCTTCGCTGACGCTGCAACCAGACGGATATGTGGTGGTCTTTGCGTCGGGCAATGATCGCTTGGATGCGAACTCGCCACTGCATACGAATTTTAAATTGGACGCTGACGGAGAATTCCTGGCGTTAGTGGAATCAGACGGACAGACGATTGTCAGTCAATACGGAACGTTGATTTCGAATTATCCGTCGCAGATTTCAGACGTTTCTTATGGCTGGACTATCTCGGTTCCGCTCGCACAACCGGGAACCTTCTTCATGCCCACGCCTTCGCCTGGTGAAGCGAACCTGCCCGGCGTTTTGGGTTGGATTCAAGACACGCGATTCAGTGTTGATCGAGGCATCTACAGCGCTGCGGACTTGCAAGCGGGCGGCGCATTGTCCAATGGAATCGAAATTACGGCAGCGGCCGATCCCGGTGTCCCGGTGCAAATCTATTTTACTACCGACGGCAGTCTGCCAAGTCCAGAAAACCCGAATGCTCGACTATATCAAACGCCTGTCTCGATCACGACGACCATGATATTGCGAGCGGCGGCGTACGCAGATCATTACTTGCCCAGCAACGTTGACACCCATACTTATCTAGTTGTAGAAGACGTGTTGCAGCAAGACGGAGCCGGTTTGCCACCGTTGACGCAAACCGATTATGAAATGGATCCAGACGTTGTCCAGGATCCTCGCTATGCATCGCTAACCGACGACCTCCAAGCGTTGCCTAGCGTTTCCTTTGTGGGCGATGTCGAGGATCTGTTTGGCGAACAAGGTATTATCCAAAACCCAACACGGTTGGGACGCGAATGGGAGCGTCCCGTTTCCGTGGAATGGATTCAAGCCGATGGTGCGTTGGAATTTCAAGAGGATGCGGGATTGCGGATTCAAGGCGCGGGGAGTCGAGCTCGTGCGTTTTCGAAGAAAGGGTTTCAGCTGTTTTTCCGTAGCGAATACGGCGCCGCGAAACTCGATTTTCCGTTCTTCGGTTCGGATCGAACCAACGAACATGACCGGATTGCCTTTCGCGGAAACTTCTTTGATTCCTGGACGTTCAATCAACCCGGAACCATCGGCAGTGCGTGTTGTGGCTACAACCAAGCGTTGCTGCTGCGAGATCAATTTGGACATGTCACGCATGAAGACATGGGGGCGCTGGCCATTGGCGGCAATTGGGTGCATCTATACCTAAACGGCCAGTACTGGGGACTGTATAACGCCGTCGAACCTCCGAATGAAGACTTTGCTGCTGCGTACTTGGGCGGTGATGCCGACGATTATGACGTCCTAAAACAACGACCTCGAGGTCAAGCGGATGGGAGTCCACCGGAAGTGGTTGCTGGAAATCTGGATGCTTGGAATGAACTCATGGCGTTGGTTCGGCAAGACACAACATCCACGGACATCTACCAGCAGATTGCCGATGTGTTGGATGTCGAACAGTTTGCGGATTACATCTTACTCAATATTTTTGGCGGTAACTTTGATTGGCCTCACAACAACTGGTATGGAATCCGAAATCGCAATGGCGGGAGATGGCGGTTTGTGTCTTGGGATACAGAGAATTTTATTTTTGATGTGACGGCGGATCGAACCGAGTTTTCCACCAACAATTCGCCGGGAATTCTTTACAATCGGCTGCGACGCAACGCCGATTTTCGGCTGTTGTTCGCCGATCGAGTCCGCCTGCATCTGTTCAACGATGGCGCGTTAACACCCGCTGTTAATGCGATCCGCTTCCGACAGTTGGCAGACGAAATTCAGGCCGGCATGAACGCCGAATCCGCTCGTTGGGGTGACACCCATACCAGCACGCCTCGCAATACGATTGACACCTGGCTGCCGGTGGTTCAAGAAAAGCTAACTAACTACTTTCCGAAGCGAACCGAAATCGTGCTGCGTCAATTGATGGACGACGGAATGTATCCCGCTCTGGACGCGCCGGAATTTTACGTCGATGGCACCGCTCAGCACGGCGGTACTGTACCTATTTCTAGCGAAATTCAATTGGTCCAACCTTCCACTTCGTTTATCGACAAAGTCCTGATTGACGAAGGGGCTCTGGCATCCGCTTACATTCCTGCGGAAGGCGAATTTGCTGATACGCAGTGGACGCAAATCCAATTTGATCCCGCTGCGGATCCACGGTGGAGCAATCAGGGGATCACGGGGCCCACCGGAATTGGATTCGACAGCAGTGGTGACTATTCGGCTTGGATTCAAACCGACGTGAGTGCCATGTTGGACCAGAGCGGTTCCGTTCTAATTCGAATACCATTCCAATTTTCATTGGACCAGGAATTTCAGCAATTGCAATTTGAAGCGCGCTACGACGACGCGTTTGTGGCCTATTTGAACGGAACCGAGATTGCTCGATCGGACAACATTCGAACTCAGTTTCCGCCCCAAGCCGCTCGAGCTCGCAATCACGCAGCAACTGAAACCTTCGAAAGCTTTCAAATTGCCAACTTTCGATCATTGCTGGTGGAAGGTCAAAACGTGTTGGCGATTCAAGCGATCAATGTTTCGTCCGGCAGCAACGACCTGCTCATGGTTCCTCGATTGATTGGACGCACGCCTGACTTGACCGTGGTGAATGACGACATCTGGTATACGATGGATGACAGCGATCCTCGTGATAGCGCCACCGGTCTGCCCGCTGCAACGGCAAGGCAATTTACGGCTCCATTACAAGTGACCGCTGAACAGACGGTAAAAAGCCGAGTCTGGGATGGAACGGCGTGGAGTGCGATTAGCGTCGCCACGTTCGTGTCTGGTACGTTGGGGGATGTGAATCAGGACGGCGTTGTCAATGTGACAGATGTGGATGCCTTGTCACTTGCCATTCGGCAGGGATTGACCGAATACGATTTGACCAACGATGGTTTGGTGGATCAGCAAGATTTGGCGTTTCTAGTGCAAGTGGTTTTGCAAACGAACTTTGGCGATGCGAACTTGGATGGAGTGTTTAATTCATCCGATTTGGTTCAGGTGTTTCAGACTTCGGAATACGAAGACAACGAATTCGCCAATTCCACGTGGGCGGAAGGTGATTGGGACGGAGACGGCGAGTTTGGCAGCAGTGACCTTGTGTTGGCGTTTCAAGCCGGAGCCTATTCGCCTGCGGCGCAAGCGCAATCGACGATTCGAACTGACATCGCGACGCAAGAAGCAAATGATCGCTCTTCGCCGTTGTTCGTAGACAAGCGACAAGACTGGGCGACCAAGTCAATGAGGAATGTTGACATCCTGTTTGATGTCAGGCAGTCTTCTTGTGTATTCGAATCTATCCACCCTGAACATGTTGAAAACGAGTTATGGCAAATTGGTTTGGACAGGTTGTTCGCACTGCCTGCCTTTCCAAGCGAAATAATGACCATTGGCATGCGTAGGCCGATCAATTGGGAGCTAGAACGATGAAAAAACAGAACGCAGTTTGTATTTGGGGTTTGTGGGCACTAACCATGGTGGTTCGGTCCGTGACAGGAGCCGAATTGGATTCGTCTGAGTTTGACTTCCAATTCAACGGTGTTGATATCTTTGATGGGGTCGATTTTCAAAATGACTGGAGTGTCGCTGGCGACTCAGACGTGGGTGAACCGTTGCTGGACGGAGCGAGTGTGGAATTGAATGAAAATGGCAATGTGGTTCTTCGGCAGACGCCTGACAACCGCAATTTCTGGATCCAACAAGACTCGGACGTGTCGGGCTGGGAAGATGGTGTGGACGGCGGTTTCATTTCTTGGACGTTGGAAGTCCGAGCCCACTTGATTGGCACCGAACCGGACGGAGATCCAGTGAACAACGGTTATAATCTATGGGCGGCGGATGGTTTTCAACGAGGGATCCTGACCATACAGGAGGATTCAGTCCAGTCGTTTGGAAGGCCCGGTGAAATCTTTTCCGACGAACCAAACGACGATGGGTTTCACACGATTCGCATGTCTTACGATGCGGACGAAGACCTGTACTTTGTTTGGCGAGACGGCGAGTTGCTAAGCGAAGACGGCTTTTTTGCACAAGCGGCAACTACCAATAACCGGCTCATTATCGGTGACTGTTGTACGGCGGCCAACGACATTAACCCGTTCCTATTTGAAGAACTGGAAATTGAATACGTTCGGTACGATTTAGACGGCAGCTACGCTCCGCTAGAGAATCCATCTCTCCTGGGCGATTTCAATGGCAATGGTCTGTTGGATGTAACGGACATTAACCAACTGGGCCAAGCATCTGCCAGCGGAGCGAACGACGGCGCATTCGATCTAACGGACGACGGTTTGGTGAATGTTGCAGATGTCACAGTTTGGGCGAAAAATCTGAAGAACACGTGGATTGGCGACGCGAATTTGGACGGCGAATTCAGCAGTACGGATTTTGTTGCGGTATTCACGTCCGGAAAATTCGAACAAGCTGTTGACGCCGTGTGGTCCGAAGGCGATTGGAACGGCGACGGGCGGTTCGATACATCTGATTTTGTGGCCGCCTTCACTGACGGCGGCTTTGAACTGGGGCCTCGTGGAGCCGTAAGTTCCGTCCCAGAACCAAGCAGCACGCCCTTGCTTGTCTTGGCAGGAATGCTATTCGTGTGGCGGCAGCGCCGTTAGTTTGTTGCGAGGGCGGTGGATGAAGCAACAACCACCACGAACGAGAGACACTCGTTCCATGCCAACGCCCATCCAATAGGGCGATGTGAATCAACTGGCAGGTCGCGTTTTTCTGAGATGCGGCTTGCGCCTGTTTGGGTAGCGCACCGTTATCGAACAGCAGCGACCTCACAGCGCCTGCAGCATCTGATTCAGGACGCGGTCTTCGGGAAAGCGAAGAAGACACCAACGAAGGTGAGGTTCCGCGGCCGGGGAGTTGCCTGCAGCAAATTCGCTTTTGGCAACCGCCAGGCGGCAACGGTAGTCGTGGGAATCGACGTCGAGTGCCTCGCGCGCCCAGTGTACGGCTTGTTCGAGTTCGCCGTTTTGTGACGCCCAAGCGTGTAGTTTCAAATAGCCGGCAACTTTGAACGACGCATCGGTTTCGGACTTCAACTGCTGTTGCATCTGTTGCATAAGATAAGTTCGCACCACTGGCAATTCAGTTGGCGCATCGACTTGCGAAAACAGCTGCAGCAGGAATTCGGCTTCGCTGATACTGGGTTGAAATCGGTCCAGCATGAACGCCGCGCCGTTCGCTCCAAACAGTTGGAACAGTCTTTGCTGTGCCACCGGATGTTGATGAAACGCTTGGTTCGCGTGCTGCAACGCTAAATCCATGTCTGCCGTTTGCACCGCCAGAAAGACTGCCGCCAGCCGAATTTGCCATTGCCCAGGATCAAGCTGTAGGCCTTGCTGAACCAAATCGTGGGCAAAATTAGTGCGGTCCATGCGAACAAAACCCGTCTCCGCCGCGCTTCCGTACGCTTCGCTGGACAAGGGCGCCAGGCGTATGGCATGCATGGCATGTTCAAACGAATCGTCCAGCAGGTGGATTGATTCGCCAAAAATCTGCTCCAGCCATTCGCGCCGCTGATGAACACTGTCAAACGAACTCGGTTCGGCCGCCATGCGAATTTGTGACAACGGCATGTCGATCTCGGCAACAGATTGCAGAAGTTCAAACTTCCGAAACAACGCCGCCGCCAGATGTTCGTGCGCGGCTGGAAAGGTTGGGTACCGTTGTACGACGTTCTTTAACAGCGCAATCTGTTTTTCTAAACGAGCGGACGAATCGGCCTGCCTCTGCTGCAATGCGAGACGCCTTGAGTGCTGATATTGCTCCCACGCAAAATGCGTTCTGGCTGCCGGCAGCAGCGTCGACAATAGCCACAACGTTAGCAGACCGCTGGCCGCCAAAGTCGCCCAACGCATCGCCCGCTGCCCAGGCGATTTGACTGTTTTGACGTTGGTGGATCGGTAGCGTTGATGTCGTGTTGGCAGGCGTAATAAACAAGCGGCCAAGCAAACAGTAAGAGTCATACAAGCGGGAATGTGCCACACAAAGTCGATCGCAGCGTGGCTGCAGGACAAGATCAAACTGCCGGTTAACGCCGCTCCGATCGCTCGTTGACGAATCGACGCACTGCGGCACCACTTGACGGCCATCGCGGTCAAACCAACCAAGATCAGCAGTAGCAAGCCCAGTCCGATCACGCCCGTTTCCAGCAAGATTTGCAGGTATTCATTTTCTGCGAACGAAAATTCGACACCGCTTGGTCCGTCGAAATAACGACGATAAACGAATCGATGCGTCCCGGCCCCCGATCCCGCCGCCAAGTAGTCGGGAATCGCCAACAAGACCGCTCGCCAAATCACAATGCGTCCCAGCGAAACATCGGCGACGGATTCACTATTGGTCAGCGTAGCCAGCCGATTCGTCAAAGGGCTCGTGCCATACCAACCGGTCAACAAGAATGCGATAGCGATCGCCGCCAAAATGCCGCGACGCACCTTTGCGTTCACTTTGGTTCGGGCCAACAGAAGTCCGCCGCAGGTTGCCAGCCCCAACGCAGACGTTAAGACTCCGCCTCGACTGCGACTGAGTGCAATAGTGCACAACACCAAAGCGAGACTGCCTCCGATGGCCCAGGGCAGTAGTTGCTGCTTCATTTGCCGAGCGCCCGAATCGGACCAGTCGGATGATTGCAATCTAGATTCCGAACGAAGCACGTTCCATAACCACCACATCAACGGTCCGACGCCTAGCGCCACGAAGTGGGCAAAGTGATTGGGGTTCACAAACGGTCCCTTCGCCGCGCCGGTAAAATCACGAAAGGGATGTTGATAAACGCCCAGGAAGCGTTCGCTACCGAGTCCCATTTGCAGCAAACCCATCGACGCCATCCACAACGCCGCCAAGCCAACGTAGCGCAGAGTGCGTTCGACGTCGTGTTGACCGTGGATGCGCTGCAGCATGGTCCACAACAACAATACGTAAGCCATTAGCAAAGCCAAGGCTTCTGATGTGGCAAAGGGAGCAACCGAAATCTGTCGCCACGGCGTCAGTCCAAACGCCGCAAAGGTGTTTGATTCTTGCACCACCAGCAAACGACGCAGCGAAGGCGACGCCCAGTCTAACAGTGTTGGCGGCAGCGGCAAAAGCTGCAAAACAAGCCAAATGCAAGCGAATACACTTAGCCCAGTGATCCAGTGAATATTTCGTTTCGAACGATTGCCATTCGACAGCAGGGTCGCGAGAAACGCGATCGAAACAAACATGGCAAAGACGAATCGGCCCAGCGGATGTCGCCCCCCCATGCATAAAGGCGCGATGAACAGGAGCGAAAGAACAGCAGTGTCGGCGATGCGATTTGGCCAAAGCGTCTGCGGCTGCCGAACAGTGCGTTTTCGACGTTGCCGCAACGGCGGCGTGGGCGCCGATCGCAAGTGCTCAGTCCACGTTGATCTTCGTTCAGAGCGCATGATAGTTAGGCCGCTCGAGTATCACCGTCGACATCGCCGTCTGACGGGTCATCATGTTGTCCATAACCGTAGCCATAGCCATACCCATAACGACCGCCGTAGCCGTAAGAATCTTCGTGATCTTCGCTGATGCGATTTGCCACAATACCCAGAATCGTAATGCCGACATTCTTGATCGATTCGCACGTTCGCAGAACTAACTGACGTCGGTTCTTCTTTGGCTGCACCACCAGCACCAGACCGTCTACTTGCCGACCAATCAAGGCCGCATCCGACGCCACTCCGACAGGCGGTGAATCAATCAGAATCTGGTCGTAGTTGGCTTCCGCCCACGCGACGAATTCCGCAAACCGAGCACTGCTGAGCAGTTCCGAAGGATTCGAAGGCCGAGTGCCGCAGGGCAAGACGTATAGGTTTTGAATGTGGGTTTCGCGAACAAATTCCGCCGCCGTTTCGGCCACGTCGTGATGCGAACGCAGTACTTCTGTCAGGCCGCCGGGCGACTTCATTTTGAGCAATTTGGACAGGCCAGGGTTGCGTAAGTCGGCGTCAATCAGCAGAGTTCGCTTGCCAGTCAGTGCGAAAGAGGCACCCACATTCGCCAGCACGGTTGTCTTGCCGTCTTGCGGTTCGGAACTGGAAACGGCAATGCGTTCTCGGTTTTCGCCTGACATGCAAATGACCGTGCGTAATGTTCGGAAGGCTTCTGAACGAGCGTCGGTTTTTCCCAGGCCGACATGAAACGCAGATTCGCCTTCGCCCGCAACCGGCATTTCTGGAATGACGCTCAAGAGTTGCAAACCTGTTTGTCCGGTCAAATCGTCTGGAGAACGGAAGCGGTCGTCCAGCAAGTCCAGCACATAGATGGCAACCAATCCTACCGCCATGCCAGCCGCGAGAGCGAAAACCATGATTTTGACGAACGAAAGTCGGACCTTGGGTTCGCCTAATGTTTGTGGTTCGTTCAAAACCGTCAAGCGAACTTGTGTCCGGTTTGGCCGAACTTCAATGCTTTCCAGGCGGTTCAAGAAGTTTGAATGTGTTTCGCGTAGTAGTTCCGCTTCTCGTTGTAAGATGGCTGTTTGAGCGAGTTTAGAATTGACAGACACTGCTTCTGATTCGGCGGCGCGGTAGACGGCAAACAAAGAATCTTCTCGAGTCCGTTCGGCTTCGATGCTGTTTTGTAAAATGCTCAACAATCGATCGACTGCTTCTCGACTAGCTTCAGCCGCTTCGCCAGACTGCGCCATCATCATGCCGTCTTCCAGCACCAACCGTTTCTGTGCGATGGCTCGCTGCAGCTTTTGTACTCGCGGATGAGCTTCTCCATAAAATTGCATCGCGTTGGCCAGTTCTTCTTGGTCTGCCAACAGTTGTTGTTCCAATTCGTCGGTGTCTTCTTCTTTCGGCAAAGCCAGGACGGTGCTCAGGTGCTTGGGGCCGAGTAATTCCTCTAGCGGCCGAAGGTGAGGGACCAGCGAGCCGCCTTGCTGTACCGTTTGCTGGATGGTTACCAGCATTGCTTCCAACTCAATTCTGCGTTTTTGAGCCAATAGGTACGAATTATTCAGCTCTAACGCTCGTTTGATCTGCGGGTGCGTCATACCACCGCTGCCGTCGGAAATAAACGCACCAATCGATTGTTGCATCTGCAATAGTTGCTGTTCGCTGGTGGTGAGTCGTTTCTCCAACTGTTTACGTTCTTCGTCCAGTGTTTTTACGAATTCCATGGACAGGTTTTCTTGCGATTGATCCAGCGTATTTTGTGCTTCTTCGATCATATGGTTAATGATCGTGGCCGGAACGTCTTGGTTTTTGGACGAACAAACCACGTCTACCAACCCCGAACTCCCTTGTCCTTTGATCAAAATGAGTTCGCGAAGTTGTCGGGCCCATGATTCGCGAGGACGCGATTGATCGATTTCGGGTGGTAGGTTCGAAACGCGTTCTAAGACAGTGGCCAACACGCGATCACTGACCAGCACTTGGCGATAGTTTTCCAGTGGTGTCGAGGTCTGAAAGACACCATTATCACCTGGCGAATTCAAGCGTTCCATCAACAACGTGGCGCTTGATTCAAACTCCAATGGTTTCGCGCGTTCCGAAGCAATCTTCAGTCCACCGGCAACGCCGCCCAAGATGACGGTGATCAAGATTACGTGCAAATGTCGCATGACCACGCGCGAAAAGCGCAGCATCTCGCGTATGGCCTGAGCCGCATGAGATCGAGACGATTCGTTGGAGTCATTTGCGTGCATGTGCAAGCTTTGTGCTAACAGATTACGGTAACGCAGTTGCGCCGACCAAGGCGGTTCGGCCGATGCCAATCAGTTGACTTATGGTGCTAATTGTAAACGTGCCAATGGTCTCCTCCACGCTCACAATATCGCCAGAAGCTAAGGCGATGTTCAGTTGCGGATTAACTTGAGCTTCGCGAAGAGGAACTTGGATCGAAATCGCTTGTCCTGAATGCGGATCGGTGCGGATGACGCGAGCCTTATTGGAAATCCAGGTCGAATAACGCGGACCGCCGGCTCGAGCTAACGCTTCCAAGATGCGGAATTCGCGGTCGTAAGGCATCTTCATGATCTGATTCGTGGTCAGGCCCATCACCGTGATATAGCGTTCGGGCTGTTCGCCCACAGTGACCACTGCACCGTCCGGAAGGAGCTGATTGGCGTTGCGGCCTTTGGTTCGCATTTCCGCCAAGCTGACTCGAACAACTTGCGGTTCTATATGTTCAATGTGGCTCACCGGCGCGACATTGTTGGGCCGATTCGTATCGGCCATAACGGGGCGAAAGCTTCCCGGCTTTTTGATCTCGATCACCGGAGTCGAATTTTCCGTCAGTCCTCCGGCGGCGACCAATGCAGACGCTAAACTGCTGCGACCGGCGGGCAAGTCATATTGGCCTGGACGGCTCACCGCACCCACCACGGTCACTCGGTGTTTAAGTCGATCTTGCACGACCACCATGACGTCGGGATTACGATAAATGTGCTTTTGGATACCAGCTTGCCGAATGGCTTGGGCAGCTGCTAATTCGGACTTCCCTTGGACCGCCACCTTACCAATCAACGGAACGGTGACGGTGCCGTCGGACGCCACGGGCACAATGGTCGACTCCATGTGTTCTTCATCACCGGACGCAATGGAAACGGCGACAGTATCTCCGGCAAACAGGGTTTCGGAAACAGGCATGGCGCCTAACCGCGATACCGGCACGGTGTGCCCACTGGAAGGAGGCGGCGCGGCGAATTCAGGCGGCAACGTGCTGGGAGTAAACATGGCGCTTTGACAGCCTACCAACAGCAATGCACTACACATTGCCAGGACGGCGAAAGGCACGTTCGCGTTTGAAAGCGACCAGCGCATGAATGATTCCAGAACGGTTACTTCGAATTCTTTCCACTCCGATCGACATGCCAGCACCATGCGGCTAGCGTTCGCGCCGATCGGACCCTAGCGACTGTATCGTCCGGCACGATCGCCAAAATCAGTAAAACTGGCAGAGTCATCGGAAATTGCCCAATCAATCAGATTCAAATAGCACGGGACTCGCCATTTTGAAACCGTGGCTGGCTTGCCGAAACATCCTGAATCGCGAATACCGATTGATCCGATAATGGCGAATGCGCATCTTTCTCGATCGGAACCATGGACGGCGGAAGCGGTGATGATTTTCTGGCAAACCAAGCGATTGGCGACCTTGCTGGCATTTGTCCAACTGTTTTGCGCTGGCGAGTTCGACCAGGTCTACGCTGCCCCGCCGGGTTGCTTACAAACCGCGTATCGGCGATATGGCGAACAAGATTGGCTGGCCGCGGCGACTGCGTTCGAAACGGCTGATCGAGAATTGGGAAACGAACTGACTCAAGACCAACAGATGCGGCTGACTAGCTATTGGGGCGAAGCGTTGTTTCTAGCCAAGCATTACGAGCAAGCGTTGGCCGTTTTTCAATCTTCTCTGCAAAGGTTTCCCGATTCGGAATGGGCGAATCGAGCGACCTTTCGTTGTGGCGAATGTGCGTATCGACTGCAGGCAACTGAACAAGCCGTCCAATTCTTGGAAGCACTGCGAACCAACTTCCCGGACGATGGCCTGCTGAAATCGGCTTTGCCGATGCTAGCGGCGTGTTATGCAAAACAGCTGCCAAGCAAAGCAATCGACTGTTGGCAACAGTTACAGGACCAGTTTCCTGAAACGAGTTTGGACAAGCAGCAGCGATTGATGCTGGCAGAATGCTACCTACGGACGAAGGATCCTGCCGCAGCGGAAGCGGAACTGCGAGTTGCCGCCCAAGATACTCCCCAAGAAGATATTCGGTACCAAGTGTTGCTATTGCAACTTCGCCACCAGCAGGGCCGCTTTGCTGATGCTATTGTTGCATGCCAGACAGCCCGCGCGCTGCTGGAACGAACGCCGACCAATGCCAGCGAGGCCATTCGCCAGCGAATCGCGGTGACATTGGCGGACTGTCAATTTCGAACCCAAGACTACGCCGGCGCGAAGTCAACGTTGGACGCATACTTGGCTACTGGTTCGGCTTTGCTACCAAAGGAAATGAATTGGGCGAACGAATTATCCGCCGTAGTTCGGTATCAGCTGGCTCGGCAACAATGGGAGATTGGGCACGCATCGCAAGCTGTCGCCAATCTGGAAGACGTCTATCAGCAGTGGCCCGATGCGAAAGTCTGGCCCGCCGCTGCACTAAAGTTGGCTCGATACTCACTCCAGCCATCGGATAACGCAACCGCTTTGGAAATTCTGACGCACCTGCGAACCAAGGATGTTGCCCGCGAAATAGATTTGGCGGCGTTCAGGCTGCAATTGCAAGCGTTGGCCGGTCAGGGCGACTGGCAGCAAATCTTGCAGCTAGCACAAGAAATGCCGGTCGAGGAATTAGACGCCATCACCAGAATTGATAGCAAGTTTTGGATAGCAGAAAGCCGACTTCAACTAGGTGACGTGAACCAAGCGGCGCAAGATTTTGACGAACTGGACCGTTTGGCTGAGGTATCGAAACATGGAACGCGAACGGCACTGGTAAAACTGCGACGCGCGGAAATTGCAGTCGCAATGAAGAACTGGCAATCAGCGAAGCGGCATGTGGCGGTCTTGGAAAAGGATTTTCCGACAGTCTGGCATGGTCCCGCTTGCCAGCTGGTGGCCGGACGATGTGCCAGCAATGCCGGTCAATTCGATACGGCCCGTCAGTGTTACCAGCAAGCCATCCGGGCTGCGGACGATGCGGACACGATAGCCAAAGCCCAGTTTTTGATGGCCGAATCCTACTTTCATCAACAAAACGTATCGATGGCGCTGAAGTTTTACCAGCAAGTTGGCGAAGCAGAAAGCCAAAGTCGCTGGCAGGCTTTGGCCAAGCTGCAGACAGATAAATGCTTGCAGCTGCTACAGGAAGCACAGGTCCAAAAACGAATCGAACCAGAAACCATTTCCAACGTGGCCATGGACCAGAAATAAATGCGCTGAATTGCCGAAGAACAAGGAATGATCTGCAGGCGGCGTTGCCAGTGGTATCGGATGTCAGGCAAAGTGCCAGCAAAGAATCAACATTGACAATCACAACGGTTGGGCCTCGGTAACCAAGGAAGGAAGCCAAAGCCACGCCAACGATCAAATTACGAGGAACCGTTTTCATGCGCCGGCAAGGATGCCTTTCGCACGAGCGAATTCGATTTCGCGCTACACTGACAACCGTACTGGTATGGACATTGTTTTCCACGTCTTCGCTGTGGTCGCAAGGCCCCGCGAACGATGTTCGGTCGAACGCCGTGCCAGATCATTTGGCTTCTGGCGTTGCTTTGGATCAACCGGCCGAATCGACCGAAGTGGGCGTCGCCACCGGAAAAACTCTGTTCGACGTCGTGCGCAGTGGCGGACCTATTCTGATTCCCATTGGCGTCTGTTCGATGCTATTGTTGGTCTTTGCCTTCGAACGCACCATCAGCTTGCGACGGAATCGAGTGATTCCCAAGCCGTTTGTCGAACGCTTTGTGCTGCAATTGCAAGAAAAGCAGATTGACCAAGACGCTGCTTTGGATCTCTGCAACAAATCGAACAGTCCCATCGCAACCGTCTTTGCGGCTGCCGTCAAAAAGTGGAATCGGCCGAGTGTAGAAGTCGAACAAGCGGTTTTAGATACGGGTGAACGAGTCGCCAATAACTTGCGAAAGTATTTACGTCTCTTCAACGGCATTTCCACCGTGTGCCCGCTGTTGGGGCTGCTGGGAACCGTTTTGGGCATGATCAGCGCCTTTGATGCCATTGCCACGGCCGAGGCCATGGGTAAGCCAGAACTGCTGGCGTCCGGGATCAGCCAGGCCCTGTTGACCACCGCCGCGGGGCTGAGCGTGGCGATTCCGGCGCTGATTTGCTATCTGATCTTCTTAAGCCGAGTGGACAAGTTGGTGATCGAAATAGATGCGTTGGGACAAGATGTGGTCAACGCAATTGCGTCCGACGGATGGAAGGAAAAAGCGAAGCCAACCAAGCGAACTCGTGCCAAGAAAGCTGCCTAGCCGCCCCGCCAAAGTCCACGCAGAACCGCTTTTGTTCTTCAGGGAAACGACCATGCCACTGAAAACCCACATGGATGATCAGCCAAGTTTGAACTTGACGCCCATGATTGACATCGTGTTCTTGTTGATCATCTTCTTCATGGTCGGAACCAAGTTTGCGGAAATGGAACAATCCATTGTTGTGGAATTGCCTCGAGTTAAGAACGTGGGCCCGCTGACTGCGCCGCCGTCCAAACGCATTGTCACACTGCAAGCGGATGGTTCGGTCAGTTTGGATCAAACGCCGGTCACACTGGATCAGCTGGTTAGCGAATTGCGTTCGGCTGTTCAAGGCTATGCCGAAACCAGCGTGTTGGTTCGCGGCGATAGCGGTGGTTCGTTGCAAAATTTGGCCACTGTCTTGACCGCCTGTCGCGAAGCCGGCATTCAAGACATGGGAATCAATGTTCGAGCCGACAAGTCCATCCACTAGTGCTTCGCTGGCACTTCTTTTTATCCGTTGGGACGTCACCATGTCCGATGTTACAGTCAATTCGGCCAGCTCAATGATCGCTAGCATGTCGCTAGGCGGCTACCATTGGTCTTCTATTCTATTGGCGGTGGGAACTGGTGGCATTTTCATAGCGTTGCTTACCCTGGTGCTTTCACGTTGGGGAGAAGCTCGACCTATTTTCAAATGCGCAGTCTTGTCGGTCATTGCGCACGTATTGTTGGCCGGTTATGCCGTGGTGACTCAGGTGTTGCATACGCCCGCCAAGCCGGGCAAAACCGAGGTGGCTCGAGTGCGGCTAGTAGAAGACGACGAAGGCCAAGAGAATACCAACGCCAATTCAACGTTGCCACCATGGGACGAACCAAGTGTCTTGCCGTCGGATTTGGTGGATGGCTCGGTTGCAGCCGATGTGCCTCCCAGCGAAGAAGCCGTACCGGAACCGCCTGTGTTCCAGGAAAATGAAATCATGGACATTTTGTCACAGACGGAAGTGATAGATGACGTCGCCCAGTTTGTGCCAGAGATTCCGCCTTTGGAAGTGCCGGACGTTTTGAGTGCGGAACGTGACGACGCGGTGGCAAACGCGTCGGCATCTTCGCCGGACGATGATCTTCCGATTGCCCGTGATGCCGAGCAACCTTTGGCGCATTCAGTGGATTCGCGGCCCAGGCCACGGAACTCGGCGGTTCGCTCTGATGATTCACTGCCCCGTCCATCCACGGCAGCTGCAACCGTGACCGCCAAATCCGATCGGTTGATGAGCAATCGGCGGCAATTGCAGATGAAGCCGACAGCCAAGTATCAAGCCAGGAAACCAGAAAAACGTCAAGAACGAGTAGCTCAGTTTGGCGGAAACCAAGATTCACTGACGGCCGTGGAAGGAGCTTTGGCGTATTTGGCTCGAGTGCAGGATACGCATGACGGCCGATGGGATGCCAGTCAGTTAGAAGCGGGACGGAGTGCGTCTGCTTCGCGAACTAGCGTTTCCAATGCGGGTGGATTCAACGCAGACAATGCCATCACAGGATTGGCATTGCTGGCGTTCCTGGGTTCGGGACACACGCACTTGGACGGCCTCTATGCGAAGCATGTCCAACGCGGGCTCGAGTTTCTTCTGGCCTCGCAATCGCACAGTTCTGATCTCAGATTGCACGGAAATCTCAGCGGTGGTGCCAGCGAAGCGGCCGCCATGTATTGCCACGGAATTGCCACCATGGCGCTGAGCGAAGCGTACATCATGACGCGAGATCGGCGGATTCGAAAACCGCTTGAAGACGCGGTGGCCTATACCATTCGTTCACAGCATTCGCAGACCGGTGGGTGGCGTTATCGGCCCGGTGACGAAGGTGACACCAGTCAGTTCGGTTGGCAGTTGATGGCGTTAATGAGCGCCAGATCGGCCGGCTTGGAGATTCCCGAATCCACGTTGGACGGCATGCAACGCTGGCTGGAACGAGTCTCGACGGGAAAGCACGGCGGGCTGGCCAGTTACCTTCCTCACCAGCAACCGACCTATTCGATGACAGCCGAAGCGATGGTCTGTCGGATGTTCTTGGATCGACCGTTCGATCCAAGAGCAATCGAAGAAGCCGCTGACCGGATTGCTGAATACGGCGTCGATCCTCGAAATTATTCGTTGCGACATTCGAACGTCGAAGTTGATCAAAGATTGAACCTCTATTACGTCTACTATGCCACGATGGGGTTGTTTCAGCTGCAAGGCGAACGCTGGGAAAGCTGGAATACAGAGCTTCAGCAAACTTTACTGCCTCGGCAAAGAAAGACAGGCAGCTTGGCGGGAAGCTGGGATCCAGATACCGTTTGGGGGGCGAATGGAGGTCGAGTCTACAGTACGGCGCTCGCCGCGTTGTGCCTGGAATCTTACTACCGATACTTGCCGTTCTATCGTCCTCCGGAAGAAATGCGAACCGCCAGCGGTCGGTGGTTTTCACGTTAAATGGCCGAAGCGATTCTTTTCGCTGGGTTGATCTGACCCGATTTCAGGTTACGCCCGGCACTGCCCGGTTTGACACGGAACGTCTGTTGGATACACTTAGAAGGTGTGGCAAACAGCCGTTTGTTGCTTTCTTTGTCGGTTCTGGCGTTGCCCGGTAGGGACGAACGCTCGCTTTCGCCGCAATAATTCAACCTTCCTTTCGTTTTTTGTGCGAGGGCTCCATTATGTTCACCGGCCATTGGGAACTGCTGATCATTGTGTTTGTGGTGTTGCTTCTTTTCGGCAATCGACTTCCTGGAGTGATGCGTTCTTTGGGTCGAGGTGTCGTGGAATTCAAGAAGGGCGTATCCGGAATTGAAGACGACAAGATTGAAGAGTAGGTTTCGTTACCGCTTCATCGTCGTATTCGTATCCAGTCACGAATTTCTGTATTCCTTTGTAAGGAGCGAACCATGTTTGGCTTAGGGCCATCCGAATTTGCCATTGTGGGTATCGTTGCCGTCCTGCTGTTTGGCAAGCGACTTCCCGAAGTAGCAAGGTCACTGGGCGCCAGCTATCAGCAGTTTCGCAAAGGACTGACCGATTTGCAGTCCAGTATCGACATCAATTCGCCTAACACGTTTCAAAACACTTCATATTATCGCGACGAACCAGCCATAGACGATTCGGATGAACCAACCGGTCCTAAGCTTCAACTTCCGCCGGCTTCGTCCGACGCGTCCGAATCTTCGTCGGAAGACTAGGTTCAGCGTCGGCATTGCTAGCGACGTTCCGTCCATTCGATTCGGTCGAATTTGGATTGCTGTAGTTCCAACGCTTCGGCCAGTTCGCTTGCGCCAAGTTCACTCGGCTCGAATTCCATTTCTAAACGTGTTTGCAGGTTCGGCAACCAACCGGCGATCAAGTCTGCGACGTTTATTTCGCAAACTGTCAGATCAGTGAGTCCGAGCAGTTCTGGCGCAGACGGACTACGTTTCAGTAGGATGCTGCCATGCTGTGTCAACGCTTGTCGCCAACGACGTTGGGCACTGCCGGTGATCTTTGAATTGCCACAAACGATGTCTCCAACGCTGCGGCGTTGAAAGCACAAGAACGCAGCGTTGCCTACTTGTTGAACGTCGTCCGCGTCGGCCAACCTCGTTTGAATTCCGGTTGCGGCCAACGTTTTGACCAGCGTTTTATGAAATGCCAAGTAAAGAAGATCCGAATTCGCGAACCGATCCTGTACCGGTACGGCAATGGAATAGGTCAATTCATGGTGATGCAGAATCGCACCGCCACCGGAGGCTCGGCGTACACATGCTGCGTTCTGGCTGTCCGCGTGATTCGCGCGATCCCCAAATCGCTGAAAATAGCCCAACGACAACGTCGGTTCGCTCCACGAATAGAATCGCAACGTCACTTGGCCGGTGGAAGCAGCCTGCCGCAGCAAGACTTCGTCCACCGCCATGTTATGCGAACCAGATCCAGCTGAATCGATGATGACTCGCGCCACTGACATTCGAATCCTTCCGCACGTGTGTGGCGTTAACCGACCGAATAGTAAACTCCTAGAAACTAAAACGCCGAACCGGGCGTGACGTTAGTTTGCGACTTGGTTTCCGCTTCTAGGCGAGTTGCACCGCCACCCAGCGGAATGAACCGTTTTTCACCCGTGTAGCCAATGAAGCCCAACAGCTTGTCAATGGTAATGACTTGCACTCCCAAACGATCCGCTTCGTTTTCCATGTCAGTTCGAACCTGTCGAGCTTTTTCCGCAAGTGCCACAACGGCTTGATCGTCCGAATCCGCCAAATCGACGTCCACTTCGCCTCCGGTAACAAGGTAACGAGTGGTTCGTTGGATGCTGCCGACCATTTCTCCTTCAACGTCTTCCGCATCGACGGTGCCATTATTGATCCGAATCAAGTTCTTCACAATTTGCCGGTCATCTCTACCGTCGCCGTTGATGTCCATTTCACCAACCAAGGCAAAGTGCATTCCCGATTTAGAATCCCAGATGGCGGTGTAAATAAAGTCTCCGGTCAAAATCGGGTCAGTGGCGTCTTCCTCAATCAACCGAGCTTCTGCGGTGTGAGCGTCGATGATTCGAGTGACTTCGATTTTGCCTTTGGGCGTCTCCTTGGCCAAGTTGTTGGCATCAGCACCATACACATTGAAAGTAACTTGGCGTCGAAGTCCGTCTGCACCACCAATGTTGATGTAAACCAGTCTTTGGCCGGCATTCACCCATTTCACTTGACCGTCAGGCGTTTCGAAGTTTTCGTTCGTTAAGTTTTGAATCGTTTCGTTACGGCTTTCCACAATCTGATTCAGATTGGCTTTGTCTCGTTCCAACTTTGCTTTTTCGTTTTCCGACTGCGTCTTCAGGGTTTCCAGTTCCGCTTTTGTTTCGTCTTTACTGGCGGCCAAGTCCGCCATTTGTTGGTTGATGCGATTTCTTTCTTGGGTCGCCGTTGATTCTACTTGCTTCAATTGCTTTTCCATTTCGGCCATCTTGGACTGAGCGTCGGCCAATTGCGTGGCAAATTGTTCTCGCGAGCTTTCAAGTTCCGAGTTCAGCTGCGAGCGTTCTTCGCTCAACATGGAAATTCGCTTATTCCGGTCCTGGATGCCTCGGAAGAGCTGTTTCGGTAGTTCGCGATAGTTCTGTTCTACTTCGGCCAGGCTGCCGCCATAGGTTGCCATATCAGCTTGGTAACCCTTTTCAATGTCTTCGACCGCCGTTTCTTCGGAATACCCGATGAATCGCTTCATGTCTGAAGATTCCGCTTCCGCCTTGGCGACCTTGGCATTGGCGTCATTATTGGCGTTCTTCAGATTGGCATTTTCAACGGCCAACGTACGAGTCCGCGAATAAAACAAATATGTGGTGACTGCCAGCAGCACGGTCAGCATGACTAGGATGATCAAGGCAATTTGCAAACCTTGGTTCTCGCGTCGAGCCATCAGGGATTTCTCCAGAATCTTCGCCGAAATCAGCGAAAGCCTCTTCAAAAGTTGAACGGATCGTCAATCAAATACCCGCGAACGCAGGACAGGCATTATAAACAAGGGAGGCAAGCAACGTGATTGGTTTTCTGGGGAAACCACGAGCGAAAAGAACTGTTCCGAAATCGTTACACTCCAGTCGTTCCCCAACACGGCTTACACGTAACTTGAGTCTAATTACGCTGTTTAGGTATGTCAACGAAAGCAGCGAATCGGGGCACTTCGACCGAAAATCCCTGAGCGTGAAAGTTACGGCGGATTTTTCGGCCGGAAACACTTATTCATGCCCAGGAATAAAGGATTGTAGACATGAAGGTGATTGGTATTGTCGGCGGTATTGCCAGCGGCAAGAGCGTGGTGGCCGACGAATTGGCGAATTTAGGTGCTGTATTGGTGGATGCCGACCAAATGGGGCATATCGTTTTGACGGAACCGGAAGTCATTGAAATTCTGTCAAATCGTTGGGGCGCCAAGATTTTGGATTCGAATGGCGGAATCGTTCGCGCGAAAGTGGCTGAAATCGTGTTTCACGGTTCGGAATCAGCCGCCGAATTGAAATTTCTGGAAAGTGTCAGTCATCCCAGGATTCGAGCCAAAATCGTCTGTCGGCTGGAAGAATTGCGAGCCGCGGGCGCGATGGCAGCGATTTTGGACGCGCCGCTGCTGTTCAAAACGGGCTTGGACGCGTTCTGCGACGTGATTCTGTTTGTCGAATGTCCGCAAAATGTTCGCCAAGAACGGGCAATTCGGCGAGGATGGACGGAAGCACAGTTTCAGCAACGCGAAGCCGCTCAACTTCCCGTGGATCAAAAGCGAAAGCGTAGTCATCAGGTGATCGATAATTCGGGATCTCTTGACACAACCCGCCGTCAGATCCGACAATTCTGGGAATCAGCGATTCGCTGAGCCTTGTCCCTTCCTCCCCTCCCTGAACGCCATCAGCGCGTTCGTTCATCTCGTCTTTCCTGCGGAGCATGTCATGTCTGATACCAAGAGTGGTAAAGCTCGCTCTGGCCCGTCCAAGCGAACCGGCCGTCGTCGCAACAACAATTCTCGAGACACCCGAGATGGTCGTTCGAATCAAGATGATTCCGAACCGGTGTCGTTGGCGGAAGAACTGGTGAATGCAACTTCGCGCGAGGGAGATTCTTCGGATCGATACGAGAAAGTGAAGCAGGGAGAAGTCCACATCGCCGAACTTCAAAAGATGAGCATGGCACAGCTGATCGAAGAAGCTCGGAAAGACAACGTCACCGACGTATTGGGCATGAAGAAGCAGGATTTGATTTTTCGAATTCTGAAAGAACGCGTCAAAATGAACGGCTTGATGTACGGCGAAGGCACGCTGGAAATCTTGCCGGACGGATTTGGTTTTTTGCGGAGCCCGGATTACCACTATCTTTCTTGTCCGGATGACATTTACGTTTCGCCCAGCCAGATTCGAAGATTTGGCTTGAAGACGGGCGTGACCGTTTCTGGGCAAATTCGTCCACCCAAAGAAAACGAACGCTATTTCGCTTTACTGCGAGTGGAAGCGATCAACTATCAAGATCCAAATCTACTTTCGCAAAAGGTTGTCTTCGACGACCTGACGCCGTTGCATCCCAATCAGCGAATCACCATGGAGACCGATGCGGATTCCGTTGAGGGCCGAGTGATCGATATGGTGGTCCCCATTGGTTTTGGTCAACGTGGCTTGATTGTCAGTCCACCTCGAGCCGGCAAGACGATGCTGATGCAAAAAATGGCCAAATCCGTGCTGACCAATTTTCCGGAAGCGTACGTCATCATGCTGTTGATTGATGAACGTCCGGAAGAAGTGACCGACATGGAACGTCAAGTTAAAGGGCCGAATTGTGAAGTGGTCAGCAGCACGTTTGACGAGCCCGCCACGCGTCACGTTCAAGTCGCAGAAATGGTGATTGAAAAAGCCAAGCGGATGGTCGAATATGGCTACGACGTGGTCATTTTCTTGGATTCGATCACTCGGTTAGCTC
>JAGQOZ010000159.1 GCA_020426955.1 Planctomycetales bacterium | reverse complement strand
AAGACCGTCGGTATCACCGCTTCGCCCAAATGGGTATGGTTTTCAACGGCATTCTAGTTTTAGCCATCGTCGGTATTTTTGCCATGAAGTATTTAGGATAAGCGTTCTTTCCAAACCACAAGGGATCCATTCTATGTCGGCTGGCCAACCGAGCGGCGAATCACCGTCTGACCGAAATCATGCATCGGAAGAATCGCAGTCCGCTAATGGGACAAGTGCGTTTGAAGAAATGCTTCAGGCAACCCATGCCACTGAACGGTCCTTGTCACCCAGCGAACAAGTCGCCGTGGAGTCAATTGCCAAGAAATATCTGGGCCAAGAATTCTGCTGTCAGCCGATCTTGGTGGAGTTAGTTGAAGCGTTCCTGAAAGCTCGTTTGCAGCAGAAGATGCCGGCGGAAGGTTGGCAAACGATGAGCCAGGAAGTTGCCGACGTCATGTACCAAACGCCCGAAACTCACGATCGCTTACGCGTGTTCTGGCAACGTTTGTGCGAGAAGGTATCATGAGCAATCAACTGGTTTCACGGCAACAATTGATTGATGATGGCCAACCATTGGTCTATTCATTGGCGTCCAGAATTTATAGAACCGTCCCCGTGCGTGTCGACTTGGACGATCTGATTGCCTATGGCGAATTAGGCTTGGCCGAAGCGGCCCGAGACTTCGACGCGTCGCAAGGAGTTCGCTTTACCACGTTTGCCTATTATCGTGTCCGCGGAGCCATCTATGACGGATTGTCGAAGATGTCTTGGACCAGTCGAGGACGATATCGCAAGCATCGTTTTCAACAGATGGCCAATGAAGTACTGCAAGCGGATTCAGATCGTTCGCAGGCCAGTGAACGTAGCTTGGATGATGACGCTAACTGGTTTGGAAACGTCACAGAAAATTTGGCCGTTGTTTATATGGCCAGCCAACTCGGAAACGAGGATCAGGATTGGTCACTGGAAGACGCGGGAAGTCGTACGGCACCCGCAACATTGGCACAACAGGAAATAAGCCAAAAACTGATAGAATTGATCGATACGTTGCCCAAAAACGAACAGCGATTGATCCGCACGGTCTATTTTGACGGTGCTACACTTCAGGACGCCGCCAACATCTTGGGAATCAGCAAATCTTGGGCGAGTCGCATGCATGCGAAGATTTTAGAGCAGCTTGGCCGGTCGCTTCGCCAATTGGGCGCGGATTAGCGAATCGGTTTGAATTCGCGCGTGACCGTTTTAATTTGATTAGCGTTGGAAGTTCGCAAGACTATGGCTACAGGTGAAGTGATTCCGTTCGAAAGCCTGCTGAACCCCATTTCGGATGAAAATCCATCGGGCCCGGCGTTACGTTCCGACGGTTCTTTGGCGGCGATCTATTACGAAATCCGAGATGCCAGTCAGCAGGCGCGTGATTCGGAACGTCAAGTGCGTGAATACGCATTTCTTAGCGAAGAAGACAAATCGCACGAACCATCACCGGAGAGTCCGAATTGGTCCAAAGTGGTAAAGTTAGCCACAGACGCGTTGGCCGGAGTGTCCAAGGATCTTTGGGTGGCCGCTTGGCTGACGGAATCCCTGGTGCGAACCGACGGGTTTGCTGGACTGCGAGATGGATTTCGGTTGATTCGCAGATTGTCCGAAGACTTTTGGGATACCATCCATCCCAGGCCTGACGAAGATGACGGAATTCTGCACACGGTTTCTCAGTTGTCCAGCCTCAATTCCACCTTGATCACGCCCATCCAAGAGATTGCCATTGTCCCGGAAACTCGTTCATTCCCCAGTCTGACCAGCGTGGATTACATCGATGCGGTCGAGCTGGACAAGATGGATCCTGATCAGCGATCACAACGAATTGCTGGTGGCAGTGCGACCTTGGACATGTTTGACCGAGCGATCAATGAAGCTCCGATAGAAGCGTTAAATGACTTATTGGAAGATATTCAGGCGGCCAGAGAAGAATTTACGCAACTTTGCGAAGTCCTAGACGATAAATGCGGACAAGATGAAGACGGTTATTCGTTAGCTCCGCCTAGTTCGGATATTTCCGATCTATTGGAAAGTTGTTTCGACCGATTACGCGATCTGACTCGTCATCGTTTGGCTGGTGATGCCCAAGTGGATGCCGATCCGAGCGAAAGTGCGCAAGATTCGCCTGTTTCGGCAAGACTGCCCAGCAGTAATGAAGTGCAGAATCGCGATGACGCATTTCAACTATTGCTGAAGGTCTCCAGCTTTTTCCGGCGGACGGAGCCCCATTCGCCCGTATCCTATGCGTTAGAACAAGCGGTACGCTGGGGCCGAATGTCATTACCGGATTTAATGACGGACCTGATCAACGACGAATCAGTACGACGAGAGATGTTCAAGCGGGCTGGGATTCCAGATCCATCCGATCGAACTGAGGAATAATTTTTACGTGCCTATGGTTTACCAAGTGTTTCAGCGGACAAGTTATGCATAGCCGAGGAGTGGTCCGGAACCGCCTGACGTTTGCATCACTATCATCTTTTCGGGAGACGACACTATGTCAGTTCATGATAAGCTAAAACGGGTACGCAAACCCCGTGTACACATTACGTACGAAGTAGAAACGGAAGGTGCCGTCGAGGAAAAGGAATTGCCGTTTGTGGTCGGCGTCATGGGTGATTTTTCGGGGCATCCCACCGAAAAGTTAAAATCACTGAAGGACCGCAAGTTTGTCAATATTGACCGCGACAATATTAACGACGTGATGCGTCAAATGAAGCCTGGGTTGAACCTTCGCGTGGAAAACACGCTCAGCGGCGAAGGGGAAATGGCTGTTCCGCTCAAGTTTGAATCGATGGATGATTTTGATCCAGCCAACGTTGCCAAGCAGGTGGAACCTCTAAAGAAGCTCTTGGAAACTCGCGACAAACTACGCGACCTGTTGACCAAGGTCGACCTAAGCGAAGACCTGGAAGAAGTCTTGGAAGACGTGCTGAAAAACACGGACCACCTGCAGAAGTTGTCCGGTGAACTTGGAATGGGTGGCGGTGCGTCCGCTTCAGACACGACTTCAAGTGATTCAGAGGAAGGCGGTGAATAGTCATGAGTGCCAGCGAACAAGAAAAAAAGCCCCAAGTCGAAACCACTACGTCCAGTGCTAGTTTCTTGGATTCGGCCATTGCTGCCACCAAGCAAACGGAAAAGTCTCGAGCGGAAGAGTTGATTCGGACGCTTACAGAAGAAGCGCTCAAAGGTACTGTCACGTTCGACAAAGACGTAACTCGTACCATCAAGAACGGTATCGAAGCCATTGACGCCGTCGTTTCCAAGCAACTGGCGGCGATAATGCATGCTCCCGAGTTCCAGCAGCTGGAAGGAACGTGGCGAGGCTTGCAGCACTTGGTGATGAATTCGGAAACGGGCGAAATGCTCAAGGTCCGAGTCTTCAATTGTTCGAAGAAGGAATTGCAGAAGGATCTGGAAAAGGCGGTCGAATTCGATCAAAGCCAAATGTTCAAAAAGATCTATGAAAGCGAATTTGGCATGCCAGGTGGCGCACCTTATGGCGCGTTGATCGGCGACTACGAATTCACCAATCATCCAGATGATATTGGTATCCTCAAAAATATTTCTGGAGTTGCCGCTGCGGCATTTTGTCCGTTCATCAGCGCTGCATCACCGGAAATTTTTGGGTTTGACAAATGGACGGAACTGTCCAAGCCTCGCGACTTGGCCAAGATCTTTGATTCGGTGGAATATGCCAGTTGGCGGTCGTTCCGCGAAAGTGATGATTCACGGTTCGTCACACTCACCATGCCCAGAACGCTGGCTCGTCTGCCTTACGGTGCCGCGACCAAGCCCATTGAAGAGTTTTCCTACGAAGAAGTGGAACTCGGCGCCGACGGCAAGCCTATCTCGGTAAATCATGACAACTACTGCTGGATGAACACAGCTTATGTGATGGGTGCGAAGTTAACCGACGCTTTTGCCAAGTACGGTTGGTGCACTGCCATTCGAGGAGCCGAAGGTGGCGGTAAAGTGGAAGGCCTTCCGGCTCACGTATTCCAAGCCGATGACGGTGACATGGATCTAAAATGTCCCACCGAAATTGCGATTACCGATCGCCGCGAAGCCGAACTGAGCAAATTAGGTTTCTTGCCGTTGTGTCACTACAAGGACACCGACTATGCGGTCTTCTTTGGTGCTCAAACCACGCAGAAACCCAAGAAATATGATCGTCCGGCCGCTACGGCCAACGCCGCCATTTCTGCGCGGCTGCCCTACATGATGGCAACGTCGCGATTTGCTCATTACCTGAAGGTGATCGCTCGTGACAAAATCGGTTCGTTCATGGAACGCGAAGACTGCGAAGCGTGGTTGGATCGCTGGATTCACAATTACGTCAGTGCGGATTCCAAGCCCAGTCAAGAACAAAAGGCTCGCTATCCACTGGCAGAAGCCAAGGTCGAAGTTAAGGAAATTCCCGGCCAACCTGGTTCGTATAACGCCATTGCGTGGATGCGACCCTGGCTACAGCTGGAAGAATTAACCACTTCTATGCGAATGGTGGCCAGAATCCCCAAGCTGGGCGGTTAATCTACAGGTCTTTCTTGCGATGCACGCCAACTGGATGGGCGTGCATCCAGCCTGTTCTGGAGTCAATCCGCTGGCAGGCGACGATTGCCTGATGTGCCCCACCTTAACCGAGGAATTCTCTCGAGTACCGACATGAGTTCAGATCCATCGTCATTCGATTCGGTACCGGTTCTTCGCGATTCGACGTCGACGGCCGACGGCCCTGATGATTTGCCGCGAAGTGCACCGCAAGAACAGCCAACGTTGTTGCAATCGTTGCTGGAACGGATACCTCACAGCGATGCACGTAACACTCCGAGTCGGCTGCAATGGTTTCATGATTCTACTTCCGTATCGGAATCGCTAGAACACTGGCTTGGATGCAAAGTGCAGGTTGTGGATAACCAGTTGTCCATTGCCGGGCAGATGTGGGACAAAGACAAACTGGTACGGCGTTTGAATCGCGACGTGGCCATTATTGATGACCTAGTAAGTCAACAGCTAAACGTGATTCTGCACCATTCACAATTCCAACGATTGGAAGCAACTTGGCGAGGCGTTGAGTATCTGACCAAGCAAGTCGAATCGGCCGGAGACCAATTGATCAAGATTCGAATACTCAACATGACTTGGAGCGAACTGGAACGCGATTTCGAACGAGCCGTCGAATTCGACCAGAGTCAGTTGTTTCAAAAGGTCTACGAACAGGAATTCGGCATGCCGGGTGGCGAACCATTCGGAACTATCATTGCGGACTACACCATTCAGCCACAACCGACGCGAGAACATCCGCATGACGACATCACCATCCTGAAAGAATTAGCAAAGGTGGGTGCCGCTGCGTTTTGCCCGATACTGACCAACGCGAACCCGGCGATGTTTGGAGTGAACGCATTTGATGAGCTGGAACATACTGTTGATCATGCGAAAACGTTTTCTCAAACGGTGTACACTCGCTGGCGCAGCCTTCGAGACATGGAAGAAGCCAGGTTTCTGGGCATCGTTCTGCCGAAAATTCTGATGCGTCTGCCGTATGAAGATGATGGTTCTCGCATTGATCGTTTTCAATTCCAAGAAGATGTGCATGGCCCGGACCATAGCAAATACCTGTGGGGCGGTGCCGCATTCGCCATGGGCGAAGTCCTGATCAGGGCGTTTGCACAAGCAGGCTGGCTGGCGGATATTCGTGGAATTCAGCGGGACGTGGAACAGGGCGGTATTGTCGTTAATCTTCCGACTCATTCATTTGCAACGGACAAACTAGGTATTGCCAACAAGTTTTCCACGGACGTGGTGGTGACCGACACTCTGGAGAAACAGTTGGCGGACTTGGGGTTCATGTCGCTTTGCCATTGTAAGGACACTACGTTTTCCGCGTTCTATTCGAATAATTCGATTCAAAAACCTAAGGTCTACGATCGTGACGTGGCGACCATGAACGCTCGAATTTCCTCGATGCTGCAATATATGTATTGTGTTTCACGGTTCGCTCAGTACGTGAAAGTCCTGGGCCGAGAAAAAACGGGTTCGTTCAGCGACCCTCAAGAATTTGAAGACTATCTGCAACGCTGGATTGTCCGCTATGTCACGGCAGATACAGAAGCCAGGCCTGATGTCAAAGCGAAGTTTCCTCTGCGCGAAGCCAGTGTGAAAGTCCATCAGATACCGGGAAAGCCCGGCGTGTTTAATTGTGTCATGCATTTGGCACCCCACTACGAACTAGACGAACTTGCCGCCAGCGTTCGACTAGTTGCAGAACTGACACCGTCCACCAACCAATAGCAGCTACTGGATGCTGCCTAGTTCAACCATGAAAGCAAACCAAATGGGACCATCGGAATATTATCAAGCCGGTCAGCTACGGGAAGCGATTTCGGCGGCGATTAACGAAGTGAAGGCGTCGCCCACGGACACGGCAAAGCGATTTCAGCTGTGTGAATTGTGTTGTTTTGCTGGCGATTGGGAGCGAGCGGATCGGCAATTGGACACCATCATGCAGCAGACGACCGATGCCGTCATGCAAATCACTTTGGTCCGACAATTGATTCGCGCCGAATTGGCTCGCACTGAATTTCTCTTGCAAGGACGCCTGCCGGAGTTTGTGGCGGACGTCACTCCGCATTTGCGTCTGCATTTGGATGCATCCATTGCGATTCGCGAAGGAAATGCAGCCGAAGCCGCCAAATTACTGGAACAGGCCGAGCAACAACGAACTCAATTGACTGGAACTTTGAATGGCAAATCGTTTGATGATTTTCGAGACTTAGATGACCTCATTTCTCCATTTTTCGAAGTCTTCACCAGCAACGGAAAGTACTTCTTGCTGCCGATCGAACAAGTGGAAAGCATTACATTTCGTCCTCCCAAACGCCCCATGGATTTGATCTGGCGAAGTATCACGGTTTCCGTTGCCAATGGACCGGACGGCGAAGTATACATGCCGGCGATTTATCCTCAGACACATGTTAGCGGTGATAATCAGTTGATGCTGGGACGAGGTACCGATTGGACAGATGGTGATGCCAGTCCTGTGCGAGGAATCGGTTTGCGAATGTTCTTGGCGGGTGATCAAGATGTCTCTGTGATGAACTGCCAGGAAATTCATTTTGATCGCCCATCAAACTAGACAATGCTTTGCGTTGGAACACACTTTTGATGTCGTTATATAGACTCTAGCCAAAGTCATGGTCATGTCGAAAATTCGCGATAATCAACAATTGCTGCCTTCCGTTTTGGATCGACTAATTGATTACGATCCAACCACAACTACCGAAGCCCCCATGTCGAAATCTCAGCTGCTTCGTGAACTCAAGCAGAGCGTGCGTCGCGACTTAGAGTTTCTTTTGAATACTCGCTGGCGGTGCACACAGTGGCCATTGGACATGGAAGAACTGGATGTGTCACTGGTTAACTATGGAATTCCAGATTTTACCGGCGTCAACATGAGTCAGCAGGCGGAACGCGAACAGCTGCGCAAGGTGATTGAACAGGTGATTCAAAAGTTCGAACCTCGCTTCAAGTCCGTCAAGGTGCAGTTGATTCCCAACAAGAACGCGTTCGATCGGCTGCTGCGATTTCGGATTGATGCGCTGTTGCATGCCGACCCAGCTCCGGAACCGGTTGTTTTTGATTCTCAGTTAGATACGGCAGCCGCTTCGTTTCAAGTTCGAGGAGGCATGTAGTGACGGACGAATTGCTTTCCTACTACAACCGCGAATTGGCATTTATTCGCAATATGGGCGCGGAATTCGCCGCTGCGCATCCCAAGATTGCCGGACGCCTACGCATGTCCGGTGAAATATCGGAAGATCCGCATGTGTCCCGAATGATCGAAGCGTTCGCATTCTTGGCTGCCAGGACTCGGCACAAAATCGATGACGATTTTCCGGAAATCTGTGAATCGATGTTGAGCGTGTTATATCCACACTTCTTGGCACCTCAACCTTCGGCCGCGATTGTCCAGTGCAGTTTGCATCCATCGCAAGCCGAACTGACCTCTGGGCATCGAATCAAGCGTGGTAGCAGCATCGAAACCGACGCCGTGGACGGCATGCCTTGTCGGTTTCAAACCTGTTATGACGTAGACCTATTGCCCATTCAAGTTGCATCCGCTCAGCTTCAGTCCAAACCATTTTCAGCGCCGTTGGCGACAGTTAGCAATCAAGCAGAAGCGGTTTTGCGTATCCAACTTCAATCACTTTCGCCAAAGGTGACATTCGCACAGCTGCCGCTGGATTGCGTTCGATTCTTTCTGAACGGACAAGGGCAGTTTGCATATGACTTGTACGAATTGATACTCAACAATTCATTGGGAATCGCCGTCGGATCGACGGACAACGCGTGTTACCTTCCCGCAAGTTGCTTGCGTCCCGTGGGGTTCGAACGGGACCAAGGATTGGTGAACTATGGTGCGCAGTCGTTCTTGGGCTACCGCCTGCTGTCGGAATATTTTGCGTTTCCTGAAAAATATCTCTTCGTTGATCTGACGGGATTGCGTCAGAGCGTATCTGCGGACGTCCTGAAATCCAACAAGTTAGAAATCTTTGTGTACGTCAATCAGAGGAACGCAGACCTGGAACGAACGGTCAGTGCCGATGCGTTTCGCTTGGGCTGCACACCGATGGTTAATCTGTACAAACAGCGAGCCGAACCGATACGCTGGACGCATACGGAGACGGAATATCGAATTGTGCCCGATTCGCGTCGTCCGGCGGCGCATGAAATCTATTCAATAGATCGAATCATCGGGACTTCGCCCGGAGGCAAGGAAATTGAGTTTTCGCCTTTCTATTCCACGCAACACTTGCAACCCGAGCAGGGCGCGCAGGCCTTCTGGCACGCGACGCGACGCCGTGCTGGTCGAATTGCCGGCCAAGTGGATCATGGCACCGAGATGTTTCTTTCCTTGGTTGACCTGGATTTTCAACCTTCTGCGGTGCGAGATTGGACGATTGATGTGGAAACGACGTGTGTGAATCGAGACCTACCGCGACGAATTCCCTTCGGCGGCGGGCAGCCTCGTCTGCAGCTGACAACCGGCAGTGGCTTGGTCGGCCTGCGGTGTTTGACGCCGCCGACGGCAACACTTCGCCCTTCACTGCGTCATCAATCCATTTGGAAATTGGTGTCTCATCTTTCGCTCAATCATCTATCGTTGATCAGTGACAAGAATGGGGCACAAGCCCTACGTGAAATCTTGATGCTGTACGATCCGCTGAATACCACCGAATCGAAAAACATTATCAACGGCGTGGAACATATTGCGGCCAAGCGAATTGTGGGCCGAGTTTCGGGTGGCGCAGCGGCGGGGTTTTGCCGAGGTATCGAAATTGATTTGACGTTGAACGAAGAAAAGTTCATTGGCAGCGGAATTTATCTGTTTGCCTCAGTTCTAGAACGTTTTTTTGGGCTATATGCCAGTTTGAATTCGTTTACGTCCACGGTGGTGCATAGCCAACAACGGCCGGGACGCTTATGTAAATGGCCGCCACGAGCTGGTGAACGCGTGCTGATTTGATAGAAGTCTTGGTGATGGCAAAATCTAGCAATCAAAAGCGAATTTCGAATTTGGCAACCGTCAAGCAACGTCTGGCGGAACATCCCTATGGCTTTGATTTTTTCCAAGCCGTACGCCTATTGGAATGGGATGCGGTTCGTGCGAATCCTTCCAGCACCACTTTTCGAGGTATTGGCGGCGATGCTCGGCCATCTGAGGAACCAGTACGAATCTGTGCCACCGCGTCTCACAGTTTTCCGCCAGGGCCAGTCGAAAGTTTTCATGATAATGAAGCCGCACCGGCAAGCGGCGGACTGACACAAGTGCCTGATCGCATGATTGTTTCCTTCATGGGCATGACAGGCCCCAGTGGTGTCTTACCGCGGCACTATACTCAGATTGTGATCGATCGAATTCGAGACAAAGATTATGCGTTGCAAGACTTTCTGGATGTCTTTAACCATCGCATGATTTCGCTGTTTTATCGAGCGTGGACGAAATACCGGCTACCTATTTCGTTCGAACGAAATAGCTTGTACGCATCGACCGCAGACCAGGATGATCAGATTACCCACTGCTTTCGCTCGTTAGTCGGTTGGGGCACCGACGGAATCGCAAACCGGCAAATCATTTCGGATGACGCGCAAATTTACTATGGCGGTTTATTCGCAAATCAACAACGATCGGCAGTATCACTCGAACGCATGTTGGCCGATTATTTTTCGGTAAACACTGAAATCGTGCAGCTTGTGGGCCAGTGGCTATATCTGACCACAGACAATCAGTCTCGACTGGGCGAACTATCATTCGGACAAGACGCTAATAACCAACTTGGCGCCACGGCGGTTGTGGGGGAACGAGTGTGGGGCGTCGAAAACAACTTTCGCGTTCGCATCGGTCCATTGACGTATCCGCAGTTTATCGAGTTTTCGCCTATTGGACCAAAGCTGGCAGCATTGGCTCAGCTTACGCGATCCTATGTTGGCATGGAGTATGATTTTCAGGTTCAGCTGGTCTTGCGGCAGGACGAAGTGCCCGATTGCGTGCTGGGCGCAAATCCCATTCCGTCT
The DNA here is from genome assembly GCA_020426955.1 of Planctomycetales bacterium. Classification (GTDB taxonomy): domain Bacteria; phylum Planctomycetota; class Planctomycetia; order Pirellulales; family Pirellulaceae; genus JAGQOZ01. Next base: position 258 of record JAGQOZ010000159.1, on the reverse strand, counting down.
CGACTTGGCTGGAACACTTGGCTTCACTGCGGCAAATTTGATCGAGACGCGGACGATGCTGTCTTTGCGTGCGAAGGCATCCCCAGCGCCTAGTGCGATTTAATGAAATGGCTCGAACCAGAGTATAAGGAATACAAAATGGCCAACGTCAATCTGACACAATTGGTGGGCAAACTGAACGAAACCTGCCGAAATTCGCTCGAATCCGCAGCGGGATTTTGTTTATCGCGAACCAATTACAATGTCGAAATAGAACAT
>JAGQOZ010000158.1 GCA_020426955.1 Planctomycetales bacterium | reverse complement strand
TCGAGTCGCTCGGCGGATTCGGAAATCAAACGACGAATTACGTCGCAACCGTCGTCGCCGCTGAAGAGTGCTACGTGGGGTTCGAATTCTCGTACGTCTTTCTGGATGTCCGGCAATTCGCCAATTGGAATGTATGGCGGGTTGCTGACCACATAGTCGAACATGCCGGACGGAACGTTGGCCATGACGTCGCTTTCCAGAAACGTAATGCGATTTGCAACATCATGCTTCTTGGCATTCTGCTGGGCCACTTTTAACGCCTCAGCACTGATGTCCACAGCCGTGACTTCGGCATGCGGCAAATTCTTGGCCAAACAAATCGCGACAATGCCGCTGCCCGTACCCACATCGATGATTCGCAGCGGCTTTTCTTTTTGGCCTTGTTCTTGGATCAAGTCTAATGTGCCGATCACCAAGAATTCAGTTTCTGGGCGAGGAATCAAGACGGCGGGCGATACATCAAAGTCCAGCGAATAAAATTCGCGATAGCCAACCAAGTAGGCCACCGGAGTTCCTTCCGCTCGGCGCTTGACCAACGAACGGTATTCGGTGCGAACTTCTTCACTGGCTGGTTCAGCAAACGCCGTGTACAGCATGATCCGTTCGCACTGGCGAACATGAGCCAACAGGACTTCAGCATCCAGCCGCGGCGTTTCGGAACCATGCTGCTTGAGATAGTCCGCCGTCCATTCCAGCAGTCGGCCAATGGTCCACTCCGTTGTTTCCGACATGTCACTTCCTACAGCAAGATTCGCTCGAAACTTCTCGACAACCACTTTGCTTTCTTCGCACCTACGACGCGGCACTCAATCTTATTGAATTCCGCCGCAACGAATACGGGGCGAACTACGCCAACTCGCTCCAGAACTTCCTTCGAACCAGGCGTTCGCCATTCGAAGGGAATGGGTGATTGGCGAGTCAAGAAATGTAAACATTTGCCATTGGCGAGTCTACGAAATCTGGAAAATATCGAGAAGATGCTTTGAATTGGCGGGCAAATCGGTAATACTCAAAAGACGTGATTTTTTGTTTTTGAACCCTCTGAGGTAAAGCTAGTGACCCTAAACGGAAGCTCGTTCTAATGCATAGCATCTTTGATATTGAATATTTTATTGGGGAATCGGTGTGGACTCGGCGAGTGCGCCAGCGAATTACGTCCATTGCCAAGTATTCCGTTTCGACGCTGATTATTGGCCAATCTGGCACCGGCAAGCAATTTCTTGCTCGTTCTATCCATCAGCACAGTGATCGTCGCCATCAACCGTTTGTTCCGTTGCGTTGCGCATCAATTCCAGCATCTTTCTTTGCGGCTCAATTATTGGGGCACGAAAAAGGAGCCTTTCCCGGCGCGATGGGATCTTCCTTGGGTTGCTTGAAAGCAGCCGGAGACGGCACGGTTCTGTTGGAGGACGTGGACCAACTGAGCTGGGAAAGTCAGACCTGTTTGGTAGAGGCCTTGCAGTCTCGGCGCATTCGACCCGTGGGAAGTTCCACTACCGTTCCGTTGAACGCAAGGATCATTGCCACCGCAAGTAGCGATCTGGAAGACGCAGTCCAAGGCGGACGTTTTCGTCAAGATCTGTATGACCTACTGGCGGCAGTCACCGTGGAAACGGCAGCATTGGTAGATCGCACGGAAGACGTCGAACCTCTGGTTGACCATTTCTTGGCCAAGATCTGTTTGGAAGCCGGCCTACCCTGGAAAACGCTCAGTCCATCCGCCATGGCGATGATTCAATCCTACGCTTGGCCAGAAAATCTGGACGGCCTGCAAGCAGCATTGGAACGAGCTGTTTGTGCGTGCGAAGACGACGTGATTGGCCCCGAGCATTTTGCTGAATTCGTGCTGCCCGAATGGAACGATACGGCAGCGCCATGGCAGTCGCATCTAGATTCGTTTGAATGGTAGGAAGCATTTTGCATCGTTGCTTCTTGATGCGGCGATGCGGATTGCATTCGCAAAGCGGCGGAATGGTCCGCCGCTTGATCTAGGTTGTCTTCCTGGCTGAGTCGATGATGTTGCGTGTTTGTCGGCTATCCGATTTTGGTTCGGCCCATGTAGGGCTGAAGCGTTTCCGGGATCAAGATGGAACCATCGGCTTGCTGGTAGTTTTCCATCACCGCAATGATCGCTCGGCTTAGCGCCACAGCCGTTCCGTTCAGCGTATGGACAAAGGTGGTGCCTTTTTCGCCTTTCTTTTTGTAGCGAATGTTCAGACGTCTGGCTTGGTAGTCGGTGCAATTCGAAGTGCTAGTGACTTCGCCATATTCACCCGCGTCACCTCGACCAGGCATCCACGCTTCTAGATCGAATTTTCGATAGGCCGGCGCACCTAAATCGCCCGTCGACGTATCGACAATACGAAACGGAATTCCCAGACCGTCAAAAATTCGACACTCCAAATCGCGAATATGCATCAACATAGCGTCGCTTTGTTCTGGCAAAGTAAACGCGAACATTTCCACTTTGGTAAACTGATGCACTCGGTAAAGTCCCCGAGTCGCTCGGCCGGCGGCACCGGCTTCTGTCCGAAAGCAATGACTGATACCGCACAGCTTCAGGGGCAATTGTTCGTCAGACAAAGTCTCGCCGGCCAACGATCCGCCCAGCGTGATTTCGGCCGTAGCCACTAGACTCAGGTCCGTGTTGTTGATGCTATAGATTTGTGTTTCGTTGCCTCGAGGATTAAAGCCAATGCCTTCCAGGACGTCGTTTCTGGCCAAATCGGGCGTGGTGGTAGGCGTGAAGCCTTCGGCCATCAAGATATCTAAGGCGTAACGCTGCAGCGCCAATTCCAGCAGCACCGCTTCATTGCGTAAGAAATAGAAACCTTGGCCTGTAGTCTTGGCTCCGGCAGGAAAATCGAACAGGTCCAGCTTTTCGCCCAATTCCACATGGTCCAATGGTTTGAAATCAAACTTAGGGACTTCTGTTTTGCCGTACGCGACGACTAGATTGGCTTTGTCGTCCTTGCCAATCGGTGCGTCCGGATGCGCCATATTGGGAATCTGCCGCTGAATCTGCAGTAGCTCGGCGGCCATTTGATCGTGTTCGTTTTGCGCCGCATCCTTGGCTTCTCGTAATTGACGGCCTTCTTCTTTACGAGCTTCCCGTTCGGCGTCGTCTTTGGCTTTGCCGATGCTTTTGGAAACTTCGTTGGCCTGTCGATTCAGTTCTTGAACTTCGTTTAACTTGTCACGACACAAACCGTCCAGTTCGACAAACCGATCGACGTCGGCCGACATGCCTCGATCTTCACAATTTTTCTTTACGGCAGCAACTTGGTCGACAATGAATTTGCGGTCTAACATGGCAATTGATTTCTATCTTGGCGAACCGTTTTGGGTTCGAAATAACATCTTCAGCCGCCGGATGACAATGGGAATCGCGCTACACGGCGATGCGGCTTAATTCGTACCATAAATGAGCGCTGGATTTGATCCCCCGATGATAGTCGGCCAGCGAAAACTTTTCATTGGGGCTATGCGTGTTGTCGTCGGTCAGCCCCCAACCCAGCAACAATGTCGGCGCGTCCAGCGTGTCGGTAAACCGACTGACAATGGGAATGGAGCCGCCTTCGCGGATGAATACGGGCGAATGCCCAAACCCCTGTTCAATCGCTTTGGCCGCCGCATCAATGTAGGGCGAATCCAGCGGCACCGTAAATCCCGGTGCGTGATGCATTTCTTTTAGTTCCAAAGTAATGCCGGCGGGACAGAGTTCTTCTAGCATGGTGCGCAGACTAGCCGCAATGGCATCCGGATTTTGATTTGGCACTAGCCGAAAGCTGAACTTGGCAGACGCTTGATTGGGCAAGACCGTTTTGGCTCCTTCGCCCTGATAACCAGTACGAATGCCGTTGATGTCAAACGAAGGCCGAGCCCAGCGGCGTTCCAGTGTCGAATAGCCTCGTTCGCCCGCCAACGCTGCGACGCCCAATTGTTCCATGAACGAACGTTCGTTAAATGGCAACGCAGAAAACTGCGAACGTTCGCGATCCGACAACGCTTCCACGTCATCATAGAAACCAGGAACCTGAATCTTGCCTTCATCGTTCACCAGCGCCGACAACATCTTGGTCAGTGCGTTGGCCGGATTGGCGACGGCACCGCCAAACGTGCCCGAATGCAAGTCTTGCTTGGGGCCGGTCAGAATCAATTCAAAATACGCGATACCTCGCAGTCCATACGTAATCGCCGGATGGCCTTTGCTAAACTGGCTGGTGTCGCTAATGACGATGACGTCACAGGCGAGTCGTTTGGCGGCGTCAGGACTTTGCAAAAAATGGGACAGATTTGGGCTACCGATTTCCTCTTCGCCTTCAATCAAAAACTTGACCTGCATGGGCAAAGTGCCTTCCGTTTCAATCCAAGATTGAACGGCTTTGACATGCGTCAGCATTTGGCCTTTGTCATCCGTGGCGCCGCGAGCATAAAGATTGCCGTCTCGTACGGTCGGTTCAAACGGCGGAGAAATCCATTCATCCAACGGGTCTGGCGGTTGAACATCGTAATGACCGTAGACTAATGCCACCGGCCGATTCGACACAGGCGCCGATTCGGCATAGACCAACGGATGACCGTCCGTGGGAATCAATTCAGTACGAAAGCCCAATTCGACAAATTGAGCCAGCACCCAATCGGCCGCTTCGGCCACCTGCGTTCGATACGAACCATCCGTACTGATACTGGGAATCTTCAACAGCTGGCGCAAATCTTGTTCAAATCGTTCGCGATTGCTGCTGATGAATTCGTCAAGCTTTGTCATTTTTCGTTAACCATTTCGGTTCAAGTAAACTGCGCAATGTTCAATTAGAATATGAGTCGGCGAGGTTATGCAAAATGGTGCTTTCCTCAGCGATTGCAGGGAAATATAATGCGTGTTCCGATAGTAAGGCGAGATCAGGTAGTCCGGTTTAGTCGCTTTGCAAAAAGTACAAAGCACAGGAGTATTGATATGGCGGACGGATCACAATCACGAACAGCAGTTTTGGAACTGGATGCGCCGGTCAAGCGTGACACTCGTCCGGAAAACGACCGTCGTGAACGTCGTCAGCCTCGGTACCATGTGGTCCTGTGGGATGACGACGAACATTCCTATGATTACGTCGTCCGAATGATGCAGCAACTTTTCGGTTACTCGTACGAAAAAGGATACAAAATCGCGTGCGATGTCGATGCAGCAGGCCGCACGGTTTGCCTAACCACTACTCGTGAGCATGCCGAACTCAAACGAGATCAGGTGCATGCGTTCGGTCGCGACGCATTGATTGCGTCATGCAAGGGCGCTATGAGCTGCACCATCGAACCAGAAGAAACGCCCGAAGCGTAGGACGACGCGGCGATTAACCAGGGCAACTTCTTGGCTCGGAACGGAATCACCAAACGCGAGTGTTAACTAAACGCTGGGCGTTTCTGAATTCTTCCAGCGAAACAAGCCACCTGGCCAACATTCCTGTTGTTGGCTTCCAGCTGTTGACGGCCCAGCCTTTGGTGTTCCAAAGGTCCTTGTTCGCCTATGTGCTGGCTTAAGGATGGCTTACCGCTATTCGCCTCTTGCCACTTTGCTAATAATTCTGACAAAGAACTGCCGCAGCCTTTTCAGGTGTGAAACAATGGCTAGATTAGGTGTTTAGGTTTCATCTTAGGATTGGAGCGTGACGGCAATGGTGTTGCATCGATTGAGTGTTGTTGTGTCGTTGTTTTTTACTGTTGCCAGTGTCACGGCACAGACTCGAGTCATAGTGCGATCTGGCGACCCTGTACCGGGAGTCATTGGCACGCGATCGTTTTGGAATTTCGGTTCCGTGCGCACCGGTCCGGCAGGCGTTGCATTTGTCGGGCATTTTCCGGACGACGAATTGGCTCGTTCCCCAGCGGTATACCTAGCGTCCCAGGACACTTTACAACTCATTGCAATGCAAGGCGAATTTGCCGCTGATTTTGCGGACATACGGTTCGATTCACCTCGGCCACTTAGTATGGACGCGGCAGGCAACGTTCTTTTCTCTTCCAGTCTATCGGGATTCGACGCCGGTACGGGCGATCCCAATTGTTGGCTCGGCAATGGAACCGATCGAAATTCGCTGGTTCCCAAAAATCAACCTAGCGACGTTGACGGTTTTTTCTACGAGAACGTAGGAAGCTGCGCTGTCTCAGATGATGGCTTGGTGGCAGGCCGAGGCCAGTTGCTGAGCGAATTGGAAACTCGACATGCGGCACTGTGGCATTATCAAGATGGCCAATTTGAAACGTTGGCGTATGCGTCGGGAGGAATCCCGGGTTGGAGTGGCGAATTCTTGAATTTCGAATCGGTTCAGGCTTTGGACAACAACCAAATCCTGTTTCGCGCGCAAACCTATCTGCCTGCCTATCCAAACCTCATGAACGACGAATATGGCACATTGTGGCGTTACCACGACGGCGAATTTCAACTGCTGGGGCGTTCAGGACAGCAAACCACCAGCGGCTTGGAGCTATTCGGGTTTTCTTCGTATGCCTACAACGAATCTGGCGTCGCGTACATTTCTCATTCGGTCGACGCTTTAACCGTGGCTTACACGTCATTCGACCAAATCACCACCGAAATCGTTTCGACCGGAGATGATGTGCCGTTGCGTGAAGGAACGTCCATCTTGCGAGAAATCACGGGAGACAATTTTTCCGAAGCTTCTACCGGGCTACTAATGACAGACGATGGTGCCGTACTGATACATGGTGTCCACATCAACCAGGAACGCGACTACGGTGGTGAAGCGCTTTGGATCGCTCGACCTGGCGAACCGCTCCGTTACGTTGCCGGCTATGGTGATCCCGTACCTGGACGCCCGAACGATGCGATTGGCTACATGGATCACGGTTTCAATACCTTTTATGAATACGCCATGGATCCAGACGGTACGGTCGCGTTTCTGGTTCCCACCGAACAATCTAGTTGGAGCCTTTGGGTTTCCTCACCCGATGCGCAAGCTCCGCAACCGGTACTCTTCTCTGGCGACGATTTCGTTTTTGCGGATGGTTCAACACGAACCATTCAGCAGATCCTGTTCGACACCGGTCGCACGGACAGTCCTGCGAGTCGCCGATTTACAACTGCTGATTCCGAGTTTCCCGTTCATTTGCTTTTTACGGATGGTTCGTCAGCCATTGTGGCAATCACCGTCCCCGAACCAAACGGACGCCCCGGTGGGCTCGTTTTATTCGTTTGCATTTTGGCTGCTCGTCGTCGAAGGAAATCATCATGTGTTTAAGAACCGCCGGACTTGTGATTGGCCTCTTTGTCATTTGGAATTGCAGCGTCGTAACTGGCACCGAATCTCGCTGGCTGAACAGCACCTCCGGAGACTGGACGGATGGAAATCGCTGGTCCACCAGCCCCAACTTCCCACAGAACAATCAGCCATCGCCGGGCATTGGCTACGACGTTGTCTTGGACAATCCGGGCGATTACCAAGTGCGTCTGGCACAGGATGTTACCGTCAACAGCATTGATATTCGATCAGGAACGCTTTTCTTTGACCGCGAACAATTCGGGCCTCGGCCAACTCTGCAGGTGGATCGCATTTTGGTTGGGCTGGACGGACGACTAGAGGTCTACGATGGACGAATTGAAACTTCACAATTGCAAGTCGATGGAACGGCCGACTTGAAAAATAATGCGATTTTTGTCGGCACGACGATTTCGGGCAGTGGTAACCTTCAGGCTGAATCTCTTTGGCTTGTCGATGGCACTTTGCGAATGCCGGTCACACCGGAAAATGGTCTTCGCGCAGGAGGTACGCTAACGCTGGACAACATTACATTGACGCCCAACGGACTTACTTTCGCCGAAGCGGACGGAACATTTGGTGGTGATCATCATCTGGCTGGCACCGGTTTGGTTGATCTGCAAATCGAGCCACTCGGTCCGTCTCGTCTGGTGGGGTCGATATCGAGCGACGGAAATTTGACCATCGGAAAAGATATTACGATTCGCATGCCCAGCATTGAACGTGCATCCGCTGGAATTTATGGGAGAACATTCACCAACAACGGGAACATTTTGGTAGGCGTCGATGGTGATGGATACGGAGACTACTGGCTAAATAGTGAACGCATTGTCAACAACGGGCAAATCACGGTGGATGCAAGCCTTCGTATCCAGGTTATCAATGATGACGTTGCGTTCATCAATCCCGGCGTCATCCGGGTAGGACCACGTGGTCGCTTAATGATGGATGGAAGATTCGATTCGCTGGATCAGTTAAGCAACATCCAGCTTGACAATCCCAGTGATCCCTATTCGCTATTATTGCTTGGCACCTATGATAATTCCGGCAGTGTGTTAAATCTGGACGCGTTTCCGCTTCCAAAAAAGGATCTCTTCGTGGGTATCCTTCAAGGCGGACGAATCGAAGGAACGGCAGCGCCGGATGGATATCGTCTTGCACCAGAAGGTTCCGCGCTTCATCTACAGGATGTGACTCTGGCAACGCATATTTTGGCAACCAGCGGAATGAACGTCACGGGGCAATTGCGGCTGGATGGCGGCTCGGTTACGGGTTCCATCGGCTTTTTTACGCCCAACAGTGTCCTGGCGGGGACGGGTATCGTTCGGCTGCCGGAAACAAGTCGTTTGACGAGTTCGCAGTTGCTGATCGAAGAAGGAATTGAAATTCTCGCCGATTCCCAGACCACGATTACCGCCAGAACGAATCGAGGCTCCATTCATGTCAACGGATACAGCGACATTCAGATTGCCCAAAACCAAGGCACTGTGACCATTGACGCTGGACCACAAGTTGTCCGCTACGGACGCAATGATGTGGCTCGCTGGGAGAACACCGGCACCATTGACTTGCGTTCGAGTGCGTTGGAATTTGTCGGCAACTACGATGCTTCTTCCGTCGGGACTTTGCTTCGAGGCGAAGACACATCCATTGTCTACGGCGGCGTCTATCAAAACACAAACCAAACGCTGGTCCTGGAGTCACGCGACAGCTTTCAAGGCACTATGATTGGCGGCACATTAGTATCGACGGAGGCGCGAGCTGTGTTGAACGGCGCGCTACGTAATCGAGTTACACTGCGGGGCCAATTTCGCCAAGTTGGGCTGCAGGTCTTGGCCGACGAAGGATTGGTGTTAGACCAAGCCGACTTGATCATCACTGGTGACCTGAACGTGTCCAACGAATTGGGCGGAGTCGGAGTGCTGCGACTGGATGATGGCGATGTGTTGTTGCGAGAAGGCGCTACGATTGGTCCTGACGTCGAGATCATTAGCCAGTCAGGACAGCCTGCCATTCGAGGCCTATTGGAATCGACGCGGCCAGTACTGGTCCAGGGTGGAAGCCTCTACATTGAACAGTGGATCAATCATGGTGGTGCCGAAATTTCCAATTCGGCAGGACTGTTTGTTGGGGCCGCCACTGCGTTCGATTCGCCCAATTGGGTGATCCAAGATCAAGGACGCGTCGAGATTGACGGTTCGTATGCCATGACCGCCGGTGAATCGATCACCGTCCAGATCGCTGGAAACCGCACCAAACCAGTTTTTGCCGCTGCCGAACAGTTGACAGTGAATGGTTCGCTGACGTTAACGCTGGATCAGAACTATTTGCCCAGACGAGGTGACTTGTTTCAAGTTCTTTCGGCGAATCAGATTCTGGGCCAGTTTGCTGAGATCAAGACCTCAGATCTGGGCGGACCATTTCTTTGGAATCTGGATGCTCTGCTGGCCGATGGAACCATCTTGGTGGATGCGCCCGATCCAGATTTTGCGCGAACACGAGACTTCAACAACATACCGGTCGGAACGATTCAGATTCCGGGCGGCGCGGATTTTGGAATGGAATCAACTTGGGTCACGAACGGCGCACAGCCGCTGATCGGCATTGTGGAAACTCCGGAAGAACTCGGATACCAACACCGATCTGTCCGAGCAGAAACGATATTCACCAATGTGATGGACGTGAGCAACTACCGTTATGTTGAAGCGAGAATCTTGGTGGGAATGGATGACACTCGATACGAAAACGAAGACCACTTGCGGCTGGCGTTCACGCACCAGGATGAACAAGTGGAAGTGGTCAACTTGCAGACGGCCAACAGTCTTAACCAAGTCAGCGGAAGCAAGCAGTGGTATTCGGTCCGGTTACCGGAACACTGGAATGAAGTCTCCGTGCTGTTTGATAGTTCGACCAATTCCACACTCGGGTCCGAAGCCTTCACAGTTTACGGTTTTTATTTCGAAGGCTATTCCACGGAATTGTTTGGTGTGTATGGCGACCTGGACGAAGATGGTGCGATATCGGCTGCGGATATCGATCTGCTTTCGGCACGAATTCGCCGTTCAGAGTCATCACCCGAACTCGATTTCAATCAAGACGGACAGGTTACCGCAAGTGACCACGCTTTTTTCGTAAACAAGATTGCCGACACGCAGTTTGGTGATGCCGACCTGAATGGCCGCTTCGAATCTGCCGATCTGGTCTTTGTTTTTCAAACCGCCGAATATGAAGACAATATCGAAGCAAATTCCACCTGGGCATCCGGAGATTGGAATGGCGATGGCGAATTTTCCACCGCAGATTTGGTAGCCGCATTTCAGGCCGGTGGTTACGAATCTTCACCCGGCGTCGCTCGCGTGCCAGAACCGCATGTGTCGGTTGGACTGCTATCTTTGGCAGTTTTGGTCATGTGTCGGTTCCGCCGTACGTCTTAACTAAAGCGAATCATCTAAAGAGTGAGGCTCCTATGTTGGAACATGTGACGCAAATGCAGACGGCAAAGTTTCGAATCTTTTGTCAGTCGCTGTGGATCGGGTTGCTGACAATCCTGATTGCCTCCAGCGGCTATTCGCAAACAACGGATTGGATTAGCCAGACCA
>JAGQOZ010000157.1 GCA_020426955.1 Planctomycetales bacterium | reverse complement strand
CCGATTTCGCCACGCTTAGCATCGGCGGTGCGGCAGCAGTTACACGCTGCTTCGCTTGGTCGTCTGGAAAGCGCTGAACTGCGGGCGCTTGATTCGCTTCTTGATTTGCAAACGCAGTGGAGCGTGATTCCAAAGTTCGATGAGATGCTTATGGAACGATATCAGTCGCGAGGGCGTTACCAGTGGTGCGTATACCCGCTGGAAGGCCATTTAGTGCATGAAGGACTCAGTGCATTGATCGCGCATCGAATTAGTCTTGCGCTACCGATGACCGTGATGATGACGGTGAACGAATATGGATTTATGCTCGAATCGACTCAACCGTTGCCGGCCAGCGAATCCGACTGGCGACAATGGTTGCGACCGGCGGAAAGTGAAGGAGACTTATTGGAGGCACTTAATTCGACCGAAATGGCCAAACGGCAGTTCCGTGAAATTGCACGGATCGCGGGCTTGATTCATCCGGGGTATCCCGGGAAACCCAAACGAGCTCGCCACTTGCAAGCCTCCAGTAATATGTTCTTTGACACGTTTCAAACGTATGATCATCACAATCGCCTTGTGCACCAAGCGAGACAGGAAGTGTTGCAACGTCAATTGGACTGGTCGCGAATGATTGATTGCCTGGCAAGCATCCAGGACAAACGCCTAACGATGGTAACGCCTCCAGCTTGGTCACCGCTGGCCTTTCCTCTGTTTGTCGATCGGTTGCGTGATCGAGTGAGTAGCGAAACGTTAGATGCGCGAATTGCTAAGGAGCTGGAGAGGTTGAATCGGATGGCAGGCGTAGAGTAGTTGAGTTGTTCAGATTGCTTAATCGGAATGTGTAACGAGCGTTCCACTTTGATGCTTCGGCAATGATAGCAACATTTGGATGAGATCGTTGTGAATATGCTTGCGAACGCCTACCAGATCGAATTCGGCGGCCAGACATTGTGGCTTGATCCCAGTGGTGCAGTCTATCGGCCAGGCACAGACTCGCATGCTTCGCGCTTGCTGGTTGCCGATTTGCACCTCGGTCGCGAGGCAACGTTGCAGCAGGCGGGAATTTCACTGCCCAACGGTGGAACGTCGCGTACACTGGAACGCCTTACTGCGGTACTGGAAAACTATCAGCCTGCTGAATTGTGGATCTTGGGTGATTTGGTTCATGCGCGTGATTCGCTAACGGAAACCAATTGGAATGAAATCCGCAGTGTTCTTGCTCGGCTGGCACGAGATTCGATCCATTTGATTGAAGGCAACCATGATCGGCCCAGTCGCTGTATTTTGTCGGAGTTGTTGACGATTCATACAGCTCCGGTGCTTGCCGAGTCGATTTGGCTGGCTCATGATGCCAAGCATGATTTTATTGAAGCGAAAATTCGGCCGGAGAAACATCCTGTGATTGCCGGGCATGTGCATCCGGGGTACTGCATACCGGACACGGGCCAGCGATTGAAGTGTTTTCATTATCAGCCCAATCTGCTTACCGTACCGGCTTTTGGCGAACAGACGGGCACGACGAAGGTGACTCGCACTGCCAACGCCAATGTTCTATTCGCGACGGGAACTTCTGTGATTCCGTGGCCGTCACCAGGCATGTAGCCGCCAGTTCGTTGACACCAACTGTGTCCGACTGACGACCGCCGGTCATCGCTTGCGGAACAAAGCCTTCCATTACGGAAAGTGACGTGAAACGCTAAACTAGCCAACCTCGCCGCCGATCAAGTGGTGCTGTTGCCAAACCAAAAACTAACAGACTCGCCAAAACGACCTCGATGTGATCACCGCCGGAGAAAGCGACACCTAGCGTCGAGTGCGTGTTCGGAATTGAATTCGCCGTCAAGGTTCGCATTGTCGAAATAGGTGTGGCCAACGGTCTCGCCTGAGGCATGAACACCGAATCACGGATTGCGCCGGAGCATGAACGAAACGAGAAATCAACGATGAAGGAAACCTAGTGATTTCAGACAACCTTGCAACACTTGGGAATAGAGTGTGCGGGTTCGCACAATCTGCAACAGCAGTGCGGCAACGCAGTATTGCATGAGTTGTTGACAATCGGCGACGTGAGTAACGTTCTGGTGGTTTCTGGCGAAACTAGCCTGCCAGATTCTACGTCGACCACCTGGTAAATGGTATTGAACAATGCCGATTACCATTTCCATTCCGAAGCGCTTTCGCCAAATAAACTTAGGTATTTCCAGTCATGACGGAAAGTCCAATCGATCAATTCGCAGCGATTCATACTCGATGAAAGGTCGGCATCTCGCTGGCGATCAGCCTAAATGCCACCATTTTCGTGGCGATCACCGGATAGATTTGCGGTGGTTTGGGATTGGCGGAATTGCAATAAATCAGTTCACGCGTGCAAATGGCGGATCAGTGGTGATTCGCGAAGAAAGCATTCGCTAACGTCCGGCATTTGTGGGCGGCGCCAGCGGGTCGAAATAATATGGACTGAACATCTTTTCCGCTGGCCACGTGGTTTTCGGCTGAATAGCAGCAGGCGCTGGCAATGTGAGTGTCGGCGGAAAATAGGATTCAAAGCTGGGTGTCGGCGGATAGGCCGGAGCAAAATCATCAGCAATATTTGGTTGTCGCCAGTTGGTCGCAGGTTGCTGCCGCAACGCGCCTTGCTGTGAATAGAAATGTCCGGTAGCGAGTTCGTACGGGTAGTTGGGGTGAACAAAGAACTGATTTCCGTCCCATGACATCCCTTCGTCATTAAAGTAGATGACTCGCCCGCCCAATGCTTCGCCACTTGACGGTCGCCCTCGTTCGCCAGGAAAAAATGGAAGGGTATTCGTGGCAACCGTGTAGTTTGGAAAATGATAATAAACGTTTCCGTTGTACGTCAGTTGAACCGGCCGATTGTTGGCCAACCAAGGACGACCACAGGCTGGCGGACAATTTCCGGCGGTCTGCATTTGAGCATTCGCCAAGTTGGTGACGGCGAATAAAATCGCAAAACAAATAAAAGATCGCAATCTTTGTAACCCATTGAATGTCATTGTATTGAACATAAGCTTTACCTCACCCATCTACGTTGCCGTGAACTCGCACCAATAATGTAGACAGCAAGCTTTGTGCCAATTGTCTGAAGTGCCTTGTATCATTGATAAATCAAGAACGCCTGCCAACAACTGCGGCAGTTCTGCGGATCTGCAAAGAAGGCGACTCGTCAGCGCTTTAGCACTACACTTTGGCCCAAGACCGTCAAGGAAGCGTTTTTGGATAATGGCGATAGCTTTGATGTCGATGTCACGACGACTTGGTTGCGACGTATCAATGACGCGGCGCTATTGCCCTGGGTGCCTTCATGAAGTCCAAATTCCACGTCGTTTACTGCCGCATTGATTATGACGTAAAAATTGTTGTCGTTCTTAGATGCGCCGTGTAGAAAATAGTCCAGCTGCTGCGAACCATCTGGCATTATCCACGAATGGCCCTGCGCCCTACCAGCGGATGTCGCTCCGCCAAAAGCGAGAACGGCTGCACGAAGGGACGCAGCGACCGCAGTGAATCTAGCAACAGGCGGTCGACCTCGCAGGAAGGGCGTGTCAGATCAAGTGCAACTTTCTACAAATCACGATAGATTTCATGCCTGTCTAGCATGTTTTCGCAGCGTTCTGTGTTTGTCATGGTCGAGTCCGTCACAGGGACAGTGCCATTCGGGGCAGACGCGAATAGGATTCAGCTAGTGTCAGCCAAAGAACAAACGATGTGTAAATGGTTTTGAGTAGTTGGTAGCGTTCTATACGCTACCCCGGAGTAAAGCGTCATCGCGGAATTTGTGGACGGCGGACAGTAGTTCGGCCATCGATTGGAAACGATCTTCCGGCTTTTTTTCCATGGCCTTCATGCAAATTTCTTCCAACACTTGCGGGATGAATCTGTCTTTGGCCACTTCACGAGGCGGTTTGGGATCTTCGTAAATGATATTGTCAAAGGTGTCGCGAATGTCGAAGCCTCGGAACGGTTCGCGTTGCACCAGCATTTCGTACAAGACGACGCCCATGCTGAAGATGTCGGTTCGTTCATCAACCAGTCGATGGCCCAGGACTTGTTCTGGTGACATATACAAAGGCGTGCCGCCTCGGTTGTCAATCGTATCTTCGTCTCCTTCGTTTGGCATGCCCCAGACTTTGGCGGCGCCCCAGTCAATCAAGACCACTTCGCCGAACCGACCGACAATGATATTCTCCGGCTTGACGTCTCGGTGAATCACGCCTCGTGCATGAGCATACGCCAGTGCATCACCAACTTGGACGAAGATATTCAGCAACCGGCCTAGATTGAACTGCTTTTGCGCTTCCGGGTCCTGTTTGTGCAGTCTGACCAGAATATCAAACAGCGTTTGGCCTTCCAATTTTTTCATGGCAAAGTACCAATTGCCTTCGTCGTCGCGTCCCATTTCGTACAGGGGAACCGTGCTGGGATGTTGCAGCTGCGCGGTGATGCGAGCTTCTCGCAGGAGTCGTTCCAATTCCTTGCGACTGCCAGCCAACTCTGGCCGAAGAATCTTCAGGACCACTTTGCGTCCTAAAACGGTATCTTTGCACTGCTTTAGAATCGACTTGCCCCCTTCATTGATCAACTGAATGTCAGCGTATTTGTCAAAGCCCGTCTTGACGTCGGGATGCGCGTAAACGTCGATATCGGCTACATACATTACCGAATAGTCTTTGTTGGACACCGAAATCCTCCCTCGGTTTTGGCTGCCAATTCTTTGCGATCGAGCCCATGTAATGCACTCGGCTGTTTATTGATTCTACGCTGTTTAGCCAGCATGTTAAGCGAACTACCCGTTTAAGAAGGGGTGATTCATCCAGAAAGCATCCAGCATCAGTTCCACGGTACTGGTTTTGCACAAGAAATCGTCGGATTGCCGCTGGTGAAATTTCTTCCAACCGTGAACTGACGAATTTGGGATACTCGCCTGAATATCCGAAACCAACCATCTAGTATCTTGAAATCAGCCGCAGAATCCTGATTCTTAGCTGATCCCCTCAGGTGCATCTGAGGGAGTAGCGACTTGTAGTTCGTCACCACCTTGGCTGTCCTAAGCCGTTTCAGAGCTTGAACGCAAGTCGCTTTTCTTTCCAAGCCCGAACCGTCGCTGGAACCGTAGTCCTTGGTGATTGCGAGTTCGTATTTACTAGGAGGGGATAAGAATGAAATCCGAAGAGTCGTTTGATTATGTGATTGGTGTGGACGTATCCAAAGCAAAGCTCGATATCGCTCTGCCAAAGGAATTAATGACGATCGAAAACAACACGAAGACAATTCAACAGCTGGTGGATCGCATTAAATCGGATTCCGTGATTGTCGTGATGGAAGCTACTGGCGGTTACGAGAACCAACTTGTGCAAGTATTGCACAAACATGGCATCGCGTTGGCCGTGGTCAATCCGCGTCGCGTGCGTGATTTTGCCAAGGGAATTGGAAAGGATGCAAAAACGGATCGCATCGATGCTCGTGTGATTGCCTACTTCGGTGAAATTGTGAAGCCGGCTCCTCAGTTCGCGAAATCAGATGATGAGAAGAAACTCGGAGCGATGGTCGAACGTCGGAGGCAGTTGCTGGGACTCATTGGCCAGGAGAAGAATCGTTTGCAACAAGTGGATGATGCCGACGTTAGAAAACTCATCCAGAAATCGCTGGAAATGCTAAAAAAGCAGCTCAAAGTCGTGGATGAGCGACTCGCCAAAGCAATCAAGAAACCTGCGGCCGGCAATCAACGCAAGATCGAAATTCTTGAATCAGCTAAAGGGATTGGTCCCGTCGCGATCAGTACCTTCTTGGCCGACCTGCCCGAGCTTGGCGAATTGAACAGAACCGAAATCGCCAAGCTAGTGGGCGTCGCGCCAATCAACAACGAAAGCGGTCAACAAGCGGGAAAGCGAAGAACGATGGGCGGTCGCTCCTATGTTCGCCGCGTACTCTATATGGCAACGCTGAGCGCAACGCGTCACAATCCAAGCATACGCAATTTCTATCAACGTCTGTTGGCAAAAGGGAAAGAGAAAAAAGTTGCCTTGGTTGCCGCGATGCGTAAATTCCTGACGATTCTCAACACGCTCATTAAGAAGGATGAGCTTTGGAAAACTTCGGCATGAACAAAACGAGCGTTTGACCAAACAGATCTACAGCCTGATCAAACGCTCTTGTGCATCATTGACGCACTCGGCCTTGGATATCCCTTGCGAGGTTGCGTCTCCGCAGAGCCACGCTCCGTTTCTCCAGGCAACGACGAGTTTACTCCCTCTATGCTCATTGAACACTCGCCATGCCTCAAAAATCTCGGGGTTTGGGGCTGGCCCCAAGAATTGGCGGCAAGATTTCGACTTGCCTATTGACTAAATCTAAGACCGTCGCTTTGAATTTGGTGCGACTTTTCAGAGGTGTCCCCACCCAATACCAAGAGGCGTCAACGATTCTTTCTATTGACGCGGAGTTTGCTGTTGAATTACTCAGCTTTTGGCTCGGCGACGAGTAGCCAATCGTCGTTGATTGTTTTGGTACGAATTTTTTCGTCTCTACATGTGCATTCCTACTTTGGGAGATAACTATGAGATTTTCACGTTGGATTGATTGTGGAGTGTTAGCCGCAGGGTGTCTTACTACCTCGTTGCGAGCCGACGTTAGCTACGATTTTAATGCAGATGGCGGCGGCTTTACGGTTGGTAATTATGGCGCAATTGAAGACCCGTGGACCTACAATTCGGGTCCCGGAACTTGGAGCGTGGATGGAAGTACTGGTGTTGGTGCACCTACCGCATCTGGCTTACGAACACAGACCTTTCAGTTAGATGCCGCCGGTACGGTGGATCTCACATTCGATCATCGCTACAGCATCGAATGGGACGGTACCACTCGTTGGGACGGAGCGGCGTTGCGATATCGAGTGAACAACGGCGATTTTCAGCATGTGGATGGCAGCCAGTTTTCCACTGAAGGATATATCGCCACGATTCAGGGCAACAATGCTCTGAATGGCTTGCAGGGATTCAGCGATGTATCGGATGGTTACTTCGACGATGAATTCATCACCAGCGTTGCGCAGTTGGGAAGTTACAACGCCGGTGATTTAATCCAAGTCGAGTTTCTAGGTGCTTGGGACGAATTCGCTCGAGGCAACCCGGACGGTACTGTACCCAACTGGGAGATCGATTCGCTGACCGTGGTCGGCCCGGTATCGGTTGGTCCCGCCCTACCCCCTCCGCCACTGTTCGTCGGTGGTGATGGCACCATAGGACAAGACGCGTTGGACGCGGTTCGCAGTAATGAGGTATACGGTGCTCCGGTATCCGGCGTACCTGGCTTCACAGGTCGAATCGTAACATTTGAAGAACACGGCATGACGTTAAATGACCATTCCACGGCCGAATTGGCGTTGGAAGATTTTGATGGCGAATTTGCTACGGGTTCCTATGACGTAGTTGATTTTGGTGGTGGCGGCGGAACGTTTGGTTCCACCAATCCATATCCGAATGGTGTCGCGGATACCAGCATGAGCGACTTTGCCGTGCAAGTCTTTGCCGATGTAACCATTCCTGCTGGCGAATGGACCATTGGGTTTGGGTCAGACGATGGCGGTCAAGTTACGATTGCCGGAATCGAATTGATTGAATTCACTAATGACAATTTCGAAGACGACCAAATCCGCTTTGAAGGCAACCGAGGCCACGGCTGGACAGTAGGCACGTTTGAGCTGGACGAACCGCTGACCACCACGTTGATTGGATCGATGCACGAACGAGGCGGTGGAGACAGTTTTGAAATTGCCGTTTTGGACGAAGCTTTTCTAGACACGGGAGTGAGCGAAGCGAACGGTTGGCAGCTGTTGGGCGATGGCGTCTTTGGCTGGTCTGTAACTACCACAACCGAACCGCTAGTGAGCGCGGATCTGGACGGCTCGGCGGTAACAGACAAATCGTACCGCTTCGATATCAATGGTGACACGGGCGAAGCGGATCAAATTGCCATCAGCGAATCGAATGATGATGTTTATAATTCGACCCTCAATATTGAAGGAGCCACATTCCAGATTAACGCGACGGGCACCATTGCAGCTGGACAGGCTTTCCAGATCGTTTCAGCGGACACCATTGTGGGCACTCCCACTGTTTTGTCGCTTGATCCGTCACAAACTTGGGTCTTTGATTCCGCGACGGGTAACGTTTGTCTGGGATCGTGTGGCGATAGTTTGCTGGGCGATTTCAATGCGGACGGAGTGGTCACGACTGCCGACTTGGATGTCATGTCTTTAGGAGATGTTGCGTTTGACGTCACGGGCGACGGTATGACGGACGCCGCCGACGTCAATGAAATGGTGGCCAATCTGATTGGCACGTGGATTGGCGATTCGAATGGCGATGGTGAATTTGGCACGTCGGACTTTGTACAGGTCTTCACTGTGGGTAAATTCGAATCAGGCCAAGCCGCTGTTTGGTCGGAAGGCGACTGGAACTTGGACGGCGTCTTTGATACCAGCGACTTCGTTGCCGCGTTTACCGAAGGTGGTTTTGAACGTGGGCCTCGCGGCGGAGTTAGCGCAGTACCGGAACCTTGCGCCGGCGTCTTGCTACTGTGCGGTCTGTTGGGACTAATGCGATTCCGTCGTAAGTAGCGAAATCTGGCCGAGTAGGTTGTGGCATAGACGATTGAAAAATGCAAAAAGGCTTCGGGCGAGTTCCGAAGCCTTTTCTTGTTTGTGACGAAGGAAAGGAATGGTGTCGCCAGCTACGGCGCGAGTCGTTGCAGCTTCCAGCCATCGCCACTGCGAATGTACTGGATGCGGTCGTGCAACCGGTTTTCTCGGCCTTGCCAAAATTCGATTTGCGTTGGATAGACAACATAGCCGCCCCAATGATCGGGCAGTGATACGGTTTGGCCTGCCAATTGTTGTTCCAATTCAGCGACTTTGGTTTCTAATTCGGCGCGACTGGCCAAGACTTGCGATTGCGGCGAAACAACCGCACCCAACTGGCTTCCTCGAGGCCGTAGATGAAAATACTTGTCGGATTGTTCTCGCGAGACCTTCTGCACCGAACCGTCGATGCGCACTTGGCGTTCCATGAACGGCCAGTAAAACGCCAACGACGCTTTGGGATTGGCGGCCAGTTCTTTGCCTTTGGCCGATTCATAGTTGGTGTAAAATACGAATCCCGATTCGTCAAAACCTTTTAGTAGGACAATTCGGGCTGCCAGGTTCCCGTCCTGATCGGCAGTGGCCAAGGTCATGGCATTGGGTTCGAACCAATCGACCGGATTGTGTTGGACCATTTCGTCAAACCAGTTGCGAAATTGTTCAATGGGATTCGAATGGCAATCGGATTCTGCTAACCCGCTGCGAGTGTACTGCTTCCGCATGTCTTCCATAATGTTGTCTCGTCAAAAAACGTTTGGTTCGGATCGATTTCTATTTTCGGCCTTCACCGGCGGTCCAGCGAGTTAGTTCGCCGTTGTCTTGAAACCACACATTGTGACGGATCTCGTCCGTCTTCAGGCCAAACGCCATCGGTCGGACGACGCTCGGAAGGCCAATCACGTCGTAGAGTTCCTCGACCATGCCTTCCAGTTGAATCCACTGGACAATCTTGCCTGACTCCAAGTCAATCACTTGCAGACCGCACCGAGGTTTCACGTTGTATTTTTCCAGTTCTGCGTCCAGCGGCAACCCGGCGAATGTTTCTTGCCGAGGTTTCGAAAGGCCAACCACCGCGTATTTGCCGATGAAGCACAGGCCTCGAGCATATCCCGGGCAAAATACGAGCGGTTCGAACTTGCCCGCCTTCAGGTCAATTCGGCCGAAATAACCATGGCCCGAATCCAGCATCCATAACGTGTCGCCGTACAACCGCGGCGAATGAGGCATGGACAAGCCTTGGGCAACGACTTCGTTCGACTGAACATCGATCACGCAGCCGCCGTCATGACGATGATCGCGCCAACCGTGAAACTGATCTACTCGAGCACACGCCGTTACATACCGAGGCCCCGATTCGTCACACGCCATGCCGTTTAGATGGCAACGATCTTCGGCTGCCAGTTTGGAAATAAACGGAGGCTGCCACACGACATCAAAGCTTTCTCTCGCACTTTTCGTTCCAATGCAACTGAACAGCGTGTTGACAAAGTACAGGCGACCATCCTTCGTTTGAAAAATGTCATGCACGTCAATGTCGCCCGTGGTGGTAGCTTCCTGCGGAATGAACATGCGGTCAAAACCGTCATCGTTTAGTGCGCCAGGCTTGAGCATGTTTTCCATTCGCCACAATTGGAAAGCCGAGGCCAACCACAGCGTCTGCGTGTCGCTCCACAATCCCATACAGCGGTTGAAGGTCCGTTCAAAAACGCCCAACTTGCCTTCCGGTTTGAGCCCCACAAAAAAGATTTTGCCCAATTGATAGGTACTAAACGCAATGCTGGCCTGAGCTTGTTTCATCCATTCAGGAAACTCGGGCGACGCAAAAAAGCGAAACGTATCTTTGTCAGCGGGCGAGGTGGCATCAGACATGGCAGACGAATTCCCACAGTGAACTTTAAAAAAAGGCCAGAATCCCTCAATGGTATCGCGAGCCTGCCATGTCGAAAACCGTGCTGACAATCAGTAGCAATTACGTAGCTTAGAGAAGCTGGCTGGCGAGGTCCGCCAACTTGGATCGCTCGCCTTTTTCCAGCGTCACATGCGCGTACAAAGATTGACCGACCATGCGATTGATCAGATAGCTCAGCCCGTTGGATGCGGTATCCAAATACGGATGGTCAATTTGATGGATATCACCGGTGAAGATGATTTTGGTGCCTTCGCCGGCGCGAGTGATAATGGTTTTGACTTCGTGAGGCGTTAGATTTTGTGCTTCGTCCACAATGAAAAACAGTCGCTGCAAACTTCGACCTCGAATGTAAGCCAAGGGCGTGATGACCAGTT
>JAGQOZ010000156.1:8463-10922 GCA_020426955.1 Planctomycetales bacterium | reverse complement strand
ATCCATCCAACGGCCTGTGGTTTTCACAGGCCGTTTTGCTTTTTGGACTTCTGTGAACTGTCCGAACTGTTCCATTTCTTGGCAATTCCTGCTTGATCCCATCCGCGAAAATGATCACCATGCGAATAAACCATGCGAATAAGGTGAGTGGCTGGTGGCAAGTGTCTTTTGTCTGCTAAGGTCTCTGATCCGGCGACGCGTCATCTGGTGATTTCGCATGAAAAGGATTCGTAACCTCATCGACGACGGATAGCGTTTTTGATTACTGCTCGGCTAAAACAAGTCGCGCGAAAGCGGGTGATGCATGTCGGAAATTCACGAAACTTGGTGGTCGTTGATTAGTCGAGCGACTTCGGGCGAATCGACGGACCGTGCCGAGTTTGCGAAGCGTTACACGCCCGTGATTCGCGCCTATCTAGCCAAACGCTGGCGTCAATCAACGTGGATTGCTTTTCTGGATGACGCGCTTCAAGAAGTGTTTGTCGAATGCTTGAAACCGAACGGAGCTTTAGAGCGAGTGGATCCGGAACGAGCGAAGTTTCGAACCTACTTGTACGGTATTGTGCGGAACGTAGCGCTGCGAATCGAAGAACGGCATCGTAAACCCCATAACACGGAACCAGAGTTGGCTTTGGCCGGCGTGCCGACCGACGATAGCAGTCTGTCCAAAGCGTTCGACCGCGAATGGGCTCGTTCCATCATGAAAGAAGCCGCCTGCTTGCAAGTGGAGCGAGCCGAACAAAAGGGCGCCGAGGCCATGCTGCGAGTGGAAATCTTGCGGCTCCGTTTTCAGGAAGGGCTCCCGATTCGCCAAGTCGCCGCTAAATTAAATCTGGATGCCACGCATACGCATCGTCAGTATGCCGTCGCCAGGAAAGAATTCCGCGAGGCCCTATTCGATACGGTCCAGTTCCATCACCCTGGTTCGCATGCGGAAATCGAGCAGGAATGTGCTGACCTGCTGACATTGCTTTCCTAGCGGTTTTCGCCGTTGTTTGCGACAAATTTCCAGTTTCTGACAGTGAAACGTGGCGAATGGCAGAAACAGTCTATAGTCTTGCCGATCGAGCAGTTTGTTGTCCGCCTGGGCTTCTTCGTGGGTTTCTAGTTTAGGAAGATTGAGATGTGGAAGCAGTTTACAAGTCGTAGAAACAAACGTCGAAATGCCATGCAGCGCAAATTCTCTGGCGTAGAAAATTTGGAAGACAGGCGAGTGCTGGACGCCAGCGGCATGATGGTCGATCCGGCCATATTTCAAGCCATGATGGCGCAAGCTGATTCATCGTGGGGCAGTGACTTGCATGCGGATCAGATCGGAGACTTGGCCACGCAGTTGCGAATGGATCTGGCTGCCAACGGCATGGAAATGGTTTCGTTTATTGACTCGGCCGGCGATGCGGACGCGTTTCACTTCTTTGCACCGGAAACTGGCAGCTACATGTTGCAAGGCCGGATGGTTCGAACCATCGACACCGATTCTGAATTGGAAACGGGCGACGTGCCGCCGATTGTCGGTGACAGCAATGGGGACGGCCAATTCGATTCTACTGACCTGATCCAAGTCTTCAAATTTGGGCACTACGAAGACAACATTCCGAATAATTCTGCTTGGGAACACGGTGACTGGACGGGTGATGGCGAATTCGATTCCAGTGATTTACTGCTGGCCTTCCAAGCGGGCACGTATCTGTCTGATTCGGCACCTCCAGCCGATGTGGAAACCGATTCGCTGCCGGCGGCTAGTTTGGCGGTCCATTTGTTTGATGCGAATCATGCGCAGCTACTGGCTGGTGACGCGGACAATGGCGTGGTCTTCTTTGCCAACGAAGGGGACGAATTCTACTTTTCCGTCAATGCGTTGGATGAAGCAGATCAAGGGTTGTACGATTTTCAGATTCGCATGGTAGGTGACCCGCCGCCGGATGATATCGATCAGCTTGGACGAGATGCGCATCCCGATCAGATTGGCGACAATGCAACTCGATTGGACTTTGCGGGCGGCGCGGTGATCTTGAATTCGGGTATCGACACACCTGGCGATGTGGATTCGTTCCAATTTGTGGCTCAGTCCACAGAACTGCTGGTCGATGTTTTTGATCCGGTGCAAAATTTCAACTTGCAAGTCTTAGATCAAGATGGAGCAGTCGTTTCAAATGCTTGGGATGTGGAAGAAGGTCAGGCTGCCGGACCGGGGTTGTATTTCTTGGAAACGGGAGCAACTTATTTTGTGACGGTGTCCAGTTCCACAGGTGAAACGGGCGAATACCTATTTCATCTGATCCATCAGTTCATTCCGGACGAACCGTGGCGACCGGCTCCTGATTCGGCGTTGGGTGAAGACATTCACGGTGATTCGCCGAATGACGCGACCAAGTTAACGGTAGATGGTTACACCGTGGTCGATTCGTTTATCGACGAAGCGAACGATATTGACGTCTTCGAGTTCACGTCAACCGGTT
>JAGQOZ010000156.1:0-8366 GCA_020426955.1 Planctomycetales bacterium | reverse complement strand
ATTGTTGATGTGATTGTGATTGACCCAGATCCGGATCCTGACACCGGCAAATTTCCTGACGCTGATTCTGATCTAGGTGAAGATCCGCACGGCAGCACGTTAGATTCTGGTGCGTCCCAATTGCCTTTCCTCGATTTTTGGCCGGAAGCGGGACAATTGAGCTCTTTCATCGATGAATTTGGCGATGTGGATGTGTTTCAGTTCCGCACGGATCAGCCATCTTGGTTGCAGATGGAAGTCTTTACGCCGGACGGCGGTTTCGAACCATTGATCCAAGTCTATTCGGCAACGGGAGAATTGCTGGGCGAAGGTCCAATGCTGGTGGACGCGATGCTGGACGAAGCCGGCACGTATTATGTTTCGATCCAAGCATTCGAATCAGGAACAGGACAATATGTCGCTCGTTATTTTGTCAGTCCACACATGGTGATTGACCCGATTGATCCTGACCCGAACGATCCGTTCAATCCTCCGGTCGACGCCGAGCTGGGAAACGATATTCACGTTGATCAGATTGGCGAAGATGCTACGCCGATTGAGTTCATTGATTTGTTCCGCGAACAGATTGCCGTAATCGTTTCCAATGTTGATCAAGCCGGCGATGTCGACGTCTTCCAGTTTGTGGCCGACGGCAATATGGTTTTTGCCGAATCGTTCTTCATGGAAACCGACGCGGGCGTTTGGCTAACTCTGTCGGATTCGACCGGTACTGAAATCTTTTCAGGGCCGCATAGCTTGCCGGGCGTCGAAGTTGCGGCGGGTGAAACCTATTACTTGGCGGTTGCGGAATTCGATACGGGACAGACAGGTGAATACCGCGTCGATTTGTTTGTCGCTCCGGATGCCGTAATCGTCGATCCGGTGGACCCGATCGATCCGGTTGATCCTGATCCCATTGAACCTTGGGAATTGGTCGACTTGGTGTTTGGCGAAGATCCTCACGCTGACGAATTGGGCGAAATCGCGACAGCGTTGCGGATCGAACCCGGAATCCCACTTTCGATTCGTAGCTTTATTGACGGAGCCGGAGATCGAGATGTCTTTCGATTTATCGCCACCAGTCCTTTCTTCTTTGCAACGGCCGTCGATGATGCGACCATCCAAGTGACGTTGCTGGATGCGGACGGCGCTGAAATGACCATTTTGGATCCGGCCACGGGCGAAATCGGCATGCTAGAACCGGGCGCGGAATACTATTTGGTGGTAGCTGCGAATTCGAATGAATATACCGGCGAGTACTCAGTTGAGATTTTAGGTTTTTGAGCGGAAAAATTTCGGCAACAACGATAGAACAAGCGAATGGGTCCTGGCGGTCCATTCGCTTTTTTCGTTTGATATCTGCGTTGCCGCTTACTTTTCTCGTTCGCGCCCCATCGGAACGGATCTACTGATGCTCGATTCTGAAGAACACAATCTATCGACCTGGAATGATGACTGGGCCTGGCTGGTGGGTGACGAAGGCCGATCAACTTTGGCCGACGTCGCCGCCCAAACAACGCCACTCGACCTGGCCACGTTGCAGCAGTTGCGCCGCAATATCGGCCCAGCACGAACTCGGCTAGTCGTGCAACAGGTGGAATGGCGTCACAAAGCTGGACGCAAATTTGCCAATCCCAGCAGCATGTGGTTCACGGAAAAGGGACTGGAACAAGCGTCGGACGAATGGATTGCTGGCTACAAGGCCGAGCGGTTTGCGGGTTGCCAGCAAGCAGCCGATTTGTGCTGTGGCATCGGCGGCGATGCGATGGCCATCTGTCGAATGGTGCCCAACGTCATGGCGTTAGACATTGATCCTTTGCATTCGAAATTGGCCGAATTGAATTCGCAGGGGCGCACTCACGTGTGTCAACAAGATGTCACAACGTTTGACGTCGCACAAGTGGACGCGTGGCACATGGACCCCGATCGACGAACCGTCGCACAGGCGAATCGTACCGTTAGCTTGTACCATTTTTCGCCAGCGCTGGAAGTGATTGACCGGTTGTTAACCATGAATGCAAACGCCGCTATCAAATTGGCGCCAGCCACGGTAGTGCCTGATCACTGGACTGCAGTCGCGCAATTGGAATGGATTGGACGAAAACGAGAATGCTTGCAGTTGGTGGCTTGGTTTGGTTCGCTGCGTCACGAATCTGCATCGCGATGGGCAACGTTAGTGGACGATGCCGGGAAGGCGATTTCTTTTGCTGGCGATCCGCACGAACAAGTCGATTTGGCTGATTCGCCAGGTGCATTTATCTATGAACCGCATGCGACCGTTTTGGCATCGTCGTTGTCCGGCGCCATGGCGGCGAAATTTCAACTGCAGCGGTTGATTCCTGGCGGCGGATACGTGACGGGGAATCAGGCGGTGACGCATCCGCTGTTGTCTGCGTTTGAAGTGATGGAATGTCTGGCGTATCGAGAAAAAGACGTGCGCCAATTACTCAAGAAACGAAGAATCGGCCGTTTGGAAGTCAAAAAGCGAAGCGTGGAAATCGATCCGAATCAGCTGCAGAACGCCTGTCGAAACTTTGGCGACGAAGCTGCCACACTGATTGTGTATCGACGCCAAAAGAAACGCATGGCCGTTTTGGCGAAACGGATTGTCGCTGCCAGTTTCGAACCATAGTCTCTTGATTCGTGGTTCTGTGCAACGAGTCCGCGTTGTGGATTCGCGGGCAGCGGTTTATCATCTGAAATTCGCGTTTCGTTTTTCTTTCGCCTGTTATTTCTATTTCGCAACCAGCGAGTGGGGCGGCGCTGGTCGCACAGAATTGAATTCGAATATGACCGAACATCCTTATGGCTGGTTGAGTATCTTGCCGCCGATTGTGGCGATCCTGTTGGCCATCGCCACTCGGAAGGTAGTCCTTTCGTTGATCGCCGGTATCTTTGTCGGTGCTCTGGTTACCAAGCACGGAAACTTGATGGCAGCCATTCATGACACCTGGGAAATTCACTTGTGGGATACGTTGGCTGATCCAGGGAAGTTGCGAGTGTTTTCGTTCACCATACTCATGGGCGCCATGATTGGCGTGATCACGCAGTGTGGTGGCATGCGAGGTTTGATTCGATCGGTTTCGCCTCTGGCGAACACTCGGCGCCGAGGCCAGTTGGCGACTTGGTTCTTGGGCATGCTGATTTTCTTTGACGACTATGCGAACACGATTCTTTTGGGTAGTACGCTGCGACCGATTTGCGACCGCCTCAAGATTTCTCGGCAAAAGCTGGCCTTCTTGGTCGATTCCACTGCGGCGCCGGTCGCTGGACTGGCCTTGGTATCAACCTGGGTCGCAGTGGAAATTGACTACGTAAAGTCGGGATTGAGCAATGCCGGAGTCAAGGACGTGGCGGCGTTTGACGTCTTCTTGACCAGTATTCCGTATCGGTTCTATGTTATCACCGCCATGGTGATGGTGTTCTTGGTAGCGCTACTCGGTCGCGACTTTGGGCCGATGTTGCATGCAGAACGGAAGGCGCTACGCGGCGACGTGGACGCCCCACCGGGATTGGATGAAGAACACGCTCGCGTCTCTGGTTGGTGGAATGCTGTTTTGCCGATCGTGGTGACGCTGGCCGTAGTTGTTTGGTTGATCTATAAGACGGGTGCCGATGCCATGGGAGCGGAACTGGTGAATGCCAAAATGCGAGACATCATTGGGAATGGAGATTCCAGTTTGGCGTTGCAATACGGTGCGCTGTGGGGATTGGCCGCTGCCAGCATCTTGTCAGTGGCTCAGCGTTTGTTGAATTCGTCGCAAGTGGTGGAAGCCGCCATGGGGGGTGCTCGAGTGGTTCTGCCGGCGATTGCCATTTTGTGGTGTGCCTCGACCGTTTCGAAATTGACTGGAGACGAAGCTTACGATGGTCGGACTTCGAATGAACCGTACGCGTTTCAAGATCATCGACTCTACACGGGGGAATTTCTGAAACTGCAGTTGGCCGAAAAATTTCAATCTGCCGAATCGAACCAAGCAAGCAACACCGACAAGGTTACTGGAATCAGCACGGCCGTGCGACTCTTGCCGACCGTGGTGTTTGTACTGTCCGCGTTTGTGGCATTTTGCACTGGAACCAGCTGGGGCACCATGGGAATTCTGATGCCCATGGTCATCCCGTTGATGTATTCGCTGTTAGCGGTGGACGACCAAATGGATAGTGAATTTGCCAGGAATCCGATCTTTCTGTGTGCGGTCGGAGGTGTCTTGGCTGGCGCGATTTTTGGCGACCATTGTTCGCCGATTTCGGATACGACGGTGCTGAGTTCGCAGTCCAGTGGTTGCGATCATATTGCTCACGTTTGGACACAAATGCCGTACGCCATGGCGGCAGCGGTTGTCAGCATTGGATTGGGAACGTTGCCGTTGGGTTGGGGCATTTCGGTTTGGTGGTTACTTCCGTTACAAGCTGCGGCGTTGGTCTTGATTCTGCTGCTGTTCGGACGCACGGCGGAATCAACCTAATAACAAATCTTGTCAGTTAGAAACGAACGTGCGCTATGACAGTGAAATATGATCTCGACCAAGTGACTCGCGATCCAGAAGCGTTGATTCGCCACGTGCTGGCGGTTCGAATCAAAGCGTATGCACCCTATTCTCAGTTTCCGGTCGGCGCGATTTTGATTGGTGCCAATGGCGAATGCTATGAAGGCGTCAACGTGGAAAACGCGTCGTTTGGATTGACCAATTGCGCCGAACGAACCGCCGTCTTCAGCGCCGTGGCGGCAGGTTGTTCCGATTGGTCATTGATGGCGTTGGCCACGACGGGCGGGCACATGCCGTGCGGTGCGTGTCGCCAAGTGTTGGTCGAATTCAACAGTGAATTACCCATCTGGATTGTCGACGCAGATTCAGAACGAATTGTGTCGGAAGTGGTGGTTTCCGAATTGTTGCCTGGCAGATTCGAACTTCCGTCCTGAACCAACACGCCTGCAATACATGCGGTCATGAACGCCGCCAGGGTGCCACCCAACATGGCTCGGAGCCCCAGCTTCGCCAAGTCTGAACGACGTTCCGGTGCAATCGCTCCAATGCCGCCAATTTGAATGCCGATGGAACTGAGATTGGCAAAGCCCGCCAGAGCGTAAGTCAGGATGACCACGGTTCTAGGATGTGGAGCACCTTCGCCGGTGGCTTTGGTCCAGGCGCCCAGGCGATCAAACGCAATAAATTCATTGGCCACCATCTTCAGGCCCAGCAGTTCGCCCGCAGGCATGCAATCTTGTGCAGGAATGCCCATCAGCCAAGCAAACGGATAAAAGACATAACTGAACGCTCGTTCCAACGTCCAAGCATTGTCTGGTTCCAACCCCAAGCAGGTCACGCTCAGCCAACCCAGAAACGTATTGGCCAACGCAATCAACGCCAAGAAGGCAATCAACATGGCCGCCACGTTGATGGCCAGTTTCATGCCAGCCGATGCGCCGGACGCTGCGGCTTCAATTACGTTGACACTATCATTTTGAATTTCAACTTTCACGGTTCCCAAGGTTTGCGGTGCATCGGTTTCCGGCTGCATGATTTTGGCAATTAATAACGCGGCTGGCGCAGAAATAACCGATGCCGTTACCAAGTGGCCGGCATCGATTCCCATGCCGACAAACGCCGCCATCACTCCGCCCGCGATGGTCGCAAAGCCACCTACCATCACCGCGTTTAATTCGGAAAGGGTCATGCTTTGGATGTACGGTCGCACGACTAAAGGAGCTTCCGTCTGGCCGACAAAGATATTGGCGGCGGCCGAAAGGCTTTCCGCGCCACTGGTTCCCAACGTCTTTTGCATCACGTAAGCAAACAACGCGACGATTCGCTGCA
The DNA here is from genome assembly GCA_020426955.1 of Planctomycetales bacterium. Taxonomy (GTDB): domain Bacteria; phylum Planctomycetota; class Planctomycetia; order Pirellulales; family Pirellulaceae; genus JAGQOZ01. The sequence goes on along the minus strand of JAGQOZ010000156.1, from coordinate 2,571 downwards.
TGACGCCCAAATGATACAGAATCGACATCAGCGAACTAAAGAAGATGATTGTCGGCAGGACGCCAAAGGCAAAGGATCGCAACAAGATAAACGCGGGCGGAAAATCGGCTTCGCCAGCGCGAGGATACATGTTGAACATGAAGGATGAACCGGCATCAACGCAAGCGATTGTCGCTTCAAAAAGCGAACCGATAAATTCGAATGCCATTCTTCCGGGCTGCGTTTTGAGTACCAAAATCGCAAACACGAATTGCAGCAACAGGCCTCCCAGCACAATTCGCAAACGGACTTTTCGTCTATGGCTGCTGGTTAGCCAAGCAATACCGATCATGACCAAAAGTCCAAACAAACTGATAACTCGGTCCATGTATCTTCCTTCCCGATTTATTGGCTTGTTTAGGCCGGCAAACGGACTCGCTTTGACCACTCGGGCTACTGGGCCAAAATCCAACGTTCCAACAACGGCAGCGTAACAAAATCGCATTTGCCACCGCAATCGTGTATACTGCAATCCCTGCCAAAAATCGCTCGCCACATCACTTGCTCGGAGACATGCGATGCATCGGAATCGCCGCCAGCCCCAACGGATCGTGCTGTTTGCATGCCTGTGTCTGATTGTCGGCCGAGCGACAGCGGCGCGGGCCGATTCACCAGATTCAGTCGATTGGTTTGAACAGCACGTTCGGCCGTTATTGACCGGCAAATGCGTCGGATGTCACGGTGCGACGAAGCAAGAGAGCGGTTTGCGTTTAGATTCGTGGGAAGCGGTGGCGGTAGGCGGAGACAGTGGGCCGGCGGTAGTGCCGCATGACGCGAATCAGAGTTTGTTGATTTCGGCGCTGCGCCATGTCGACTTTGAAATGCCGCCAGACGAACCGGCTGTGGCGGACAATGTCATTCGCAAGTTGGAAGACTGGATCCAAGCGGGTGCGGTGTGGCCGAACGGAGTAGTGCTGAAGCCAGCGAACGCAATTTCGCCACAAGATCGAAATTGGTGGGCTTACCAACCGCTGCAAGATTTGCCAGTGCCATCGGTGGAAACGCTGGAATGGTGTCAGAATGAAATCGATCATTTTGTGCTGGCTCGTCTAGAAGCCGCACAGCTTGCACCGTCGGCTCCGGCGGACCGCCGCACGTTGGCTCGTCGAATCCACTACGCCATCACCGGACTGCCGCCGACGCCTGACGACGTGGCCGATTTTCTGGTAGGCCAGAAATCACTAGCGGATCTGGTGGATCGATTGTTGGATTCGCCTGCCTACGGAGAACATCAAGCTCGGTTCTGGCTGGACTTGGTTCGCTATGCTGATTCGGATGGATATCGAGCGGACGCGGATCGGCCCCACGCGCATCTGTATCGCGATTACGTGATTCGTTCATTCAACGCGGACAAGCCCTACGATCAGTTTATTTGCGAACAGTTGGCCGGAGACGAATTGGATCCTGGCAACCGCGACGCGTTGATTGCCACCATGTTTTTGCGTCACTGGATTTACGAATACAATCAGCGCGACGTGGAAACGCAATGGCATGAAATTCTGAGCGATCTGACAGAAACCACGGCTGACGTTTTTTTGGCGACGGGATTGAAATGCGCCAAGTGTCACAACCACAAATTCGATCCGCTGCTGCAGACGGACTATTATCGATTCAAAGCGTTCTTCGCGCCGTTCATGCCGGTGGAAGCACTGCCGGTGGCCGATGCGAAAACCAAGATTTCGCATTTTCATCAACAACAGAAGTGGGAACAAGCGACGGATGCGATTCGGAAAGAATTGCACGCCATTGAATATCCGGTGCTCTTGAAGCACGCCACGGGTGAAGGAGCCGAGCGTTTCATTCCGAAGATTCGCGCGATGATTGACAAGCGAATTTCAGAGCGAACCGCATACGAACATCAAATTGCCGACTTAGCTTCTCGGCAATTCAAAACCAACCCGGAAAAATTGCCTGAATGGCTGGACGAAGCAACCGAATCTCGCCGCCAGACGTTGTTAACGGAATTGGCCAAATTCGATTCGCTCAAGCCAGAGCCGCTGCCCACTTTGGCCTTTGTGGCGACTGATGTTGGTTCGACCGCGCCGGCAACCTACATTGAAGGTGATACCAATCAGACGCCAATTGAACCTGGTTTTCCGGAATTGTTTGATCCAGCACCGGCGCAGATTGTGGCTCCGCCCATGGAATTGCAAACCACAGGGCGTCGCACCGCGTTGGCTGAGTGGATTGCCAGTCCGCAGAATCCGCTGACGGCTCGAGTGATCGTGAATCGGATTTGGCAACAGCACTTTGGGACGGGAATTGTTGCAACGACATCCGACTTTGGGCATTTGGGCGAAGTCCCTTCGCACCCCGCATTGTTGGATTGGTTGGCGAAACGCTTTATGGAAGATGGCTGGAGCCTGAAGCAGCTGCATCGTCGGATCTTGTTGTCTGCTACTTGGCAACAAGCTTCGTTGGATCGACAAGATGATCGGCTTGCGGAAGTAGATCCCGGCAATCGGTTGTTGTGGAAAATGGCAGCGCGTCGACTGTCGGGTGAAGAAATCATGGACACCATGTTGTCCATCA
>JAGQOZ010000155.1 GCA_020426955.1 Planctomycetales bacterium | reverse complement strand
CGAATTCGTCGCCATCTTCAATCGCCAACGGGACCGCTCGCACACCAGCCGTCTTGTAACCAATCCCGCTGTAGCCGATACCAAATCGATCCGAAGTGACACCTTGCACCACGGCCGAACTTCCGGGCTGTTCCTTGACGGCATCTTTGTAATCACCGTCGTCCAGCACCACTTCTTTGAAATAGCCATACGTTCCAGATGCACTGTTACGACCGTACAAGCTGATAGGCGAATTCGCCCAAGCGCCGGTCAATCCCAATTGGCCCCAAGTGCGAAGTTCGTCCAAACCTCGCTTTCTTGTGCTGGAAAAAATCGCGTCCGCTTGAGCCAATGTCAGGCCTTTCAGCGGATTGTCTTTGTTCACATACACCGCCAACATGTCGATGCTGGTGCTCAACTGAATGGGCTTGTAGCCAAACTTGGCTTCAAACTTGTCGTTTTCTGATGGCTTTGCCGCTCGGCTCATCGGCCCAAAGTTGGACGTGCCTTCGATCAAAGCGGGCACGGCGGTGGATGACCCCTTGCCTTCAATTTCAATTTTGACATTCGGATAAAACTTCAAGAAACCTTCGGACCACAGCGTCATCATGTTATTCATGGTGTCCGAACCAACGCTTTTGATGGTCCCGGAAACGGGCGCACCTGCCTTGTATTCGGGCAAAGCGGGATCGACGTCTACGGCAACCGCAGTGGTCGAAAACACGAACGCACAAATTCCAAACAACCACTTTTTCATCTTCACTTGTCTCCTGTCCTAGCTGGGAATATTCGGCGACTTGCGGATGGAATGCGAATACGCCAAACGCAAACTCTCTGTCTTCAGGTCCAGTAGAACGGCAGACTGTGAAGAATGCATGAACCGAGTTTGAAGCTGTTATGAATTTCGGGAAATGCGTCTCGATTTGACTTGTTCCATTGTCAGACGCACTTACCATGTGCGTTATTCGTGGCGAGCTTGATAGCACGACGCATCGCCCTCTACTGATTCATGTGATCCCTGGCGAGTAAAGTCCGATGTCGAAGCATTTAGAGCGAGATATCGAGTTGCTGGAACAGAGCCTTCTTTCGCTGTCGGCGATTGTCGAAGAGATGATTGCCAAGGCCTGGAAGTCGGTTGTTCAGAATGACAAACAGTTGGCACAGGAAGTTGTCAATAAGGACGCGTGTGTAGACGATCGAGAGGTTCGCATCGAAGAAGATTGTCTCAAGATTTTGGCCCTACATCAGCCCGTAGCCATTGACCTGCGACGCACCGCCACCATCCTGAAAGTCAATAACGATTTGGAACGCATTGCTGACTTGGCCGTGAACGTGGCGGAGCGAGGCAATCGACTGGCATCTGCCACGTTTCAAATGCCGCCCGTCATTAACACGATGGCGGAATTGGCAATCAAGATTGTTCGAGACTGCTTGAATGCGTTTGTCGCCATGGATGTGGATAACGCCAATCAGGTTTGTCTGGCCGACGACGAAATCGATCGCTGCCATGCTGAAGCCGTATCGGCATTGTACTTACTGATGAGGCAAGACGCCGAACTGATTGCTCCCGCCATCCATGCTCTGGCCGTTGCGAGGCACTTGGAACGGATTGGTGATCACGCGACCAACATTGCCGAAGACGTCATCTACATGGTGCAAGGCGATATCGCCAGGCATAAACACAAATCCAAAGATGGAAATATGCTCAAAGACATTGACGAAACATAGCCTCGCTCGCCTTTGATTTTCCATGTCGTTCGTCTATTCGTGTCTGTTGTTCGAAGAAAATCCGACTGCCCATCATGCCCAAGAAGAAGATCTTGATTGTCGAAGATGACACTGCGTTGTCCGACATTCTGCGCTACAACTTCGAACATTCCGGGTTTGACGTGGTGGTCGCCGCAGACGGTCGAGAAGCGTTGCGACAATCCCATGTGGTTACGCCGGACGTGGTTATTCTGGACATCATGTTGCCAGAACTGGACGGTCTGGAAGTCTGTCGTCGGTTGCGATCCAGCACGGGAACTCGAGACGTTCTGATTGTGATGCTGACTGCCAAGGCGGAGGAACTGGACCAGCTGGTTGGCTTCAGTGTGGGCGCAGATGATTACGTCACCAAGCCCTTTAGCGTCAAAGTACTTTTGCAACGCATTAAAGCATTGCTTCGCCGACAAGAAACCCAGTCGGATGATCGAGAAGTCATTGTCAACCAAGGCATTGTGATTGATCGCAAGCGACATCAAGTGAAAGCCGGTGACGAAGTCTTGGCACTCACCAAAAGCGAATTCGCGCTACTCGAAACCCTAGTCCGAAATCCCGGCCGCGCGTACACTCGGTCCGAACTCATCGACGCCGCGTTGGGTGACGACGCCATTGTGTTGGAACGAACCATTGACGTTCATGTTCGAGCACTCCGCAAAAAGCTAGGCCCCTTTGCCAAATTGGTTGAAACGGTTCGCGGTGTCGGCTATCGTTTTCACGATCCTAGATCCAGCTAACACTTCATTCGCGTTGCCGATGATTGGTTCGTAGTCCCGCCTTCAGGCGGAATTGGTTTTACAGGAGATTTCCGCCTGAAGGCGGGACTACGAACGACGCGCAAATTCATTGAATGTGAAGATCGTGTTAACCAAGCAACAAGATTAGGTGATTGCGGGGCTGCTGCAACCCGGTCAAACTGCACAGCGAAAAAGTGGACGGCCTTAATTGTTGGATTGCGGCCGCGCCGCTCTGGAATCTGCGGACGAGGGAACCGAGGATGTAGCGTAAGCAGGTTGCTGGCCGCCATGGCGAAGGCGCCCAGCACGATAGAATTGCAAAACATAAGGCAGCAGGTTTATGGTTCCGAAAGAATACCAAGATCAATTCGTAGATGCGGACGAATACTTCCGCCTAGCCGTTTCAACTCGTCGACTGATTCGCGCTGACGATCACCAGCGAGATCTCGTCGGTTTGGCCGACCCCGACGCTGGCACGCGCTTTGTCATTCATCGCCGACATCTACCCGTATCGTTGCCCGCGATATTGGATGCCGATCAACCGACCAAGACGACGTCTGCGAACTGATCGGTGCCGCAATGGAACATGGTTGGTGCCAGCCCAAGTCTTTATCATCTCTGCGCCCTCGCGTCTTTGCGGCTTCGCGTTAATCATGGCTGAGAGAAGCCGAGACGGGAAATTCGCCACACGGAGTCTCGTTTTTGCGTCTAAGTGACGTGGGGCGGTCCGAATGACGTTCGTTCGCACCCAGATTCATGTTATAAAGTCGGTCCTCCATTCGAACGCCTCGCTTGCTTCAAAGGACCCGTCGATGCAGCTATTGGATTATTTGGTGATCTTGGGCTACTTCTTGATGATGGCCGGCATCGGCTTTTGGTCGATGCGCAAGATCAAAGTCCAAGAAGATTTTTTTATGGGCGGTCGATCGTTTGGCAAGATCATGCAGACATTTGCAGCGTTTGGCGCCGGCACCGGTTCCAGCGACCCCGTGAATACGGCTCGAACCACCTACACCAGCGGCGTCAGCGGCATGTGGAGCGTGATGACGTGGCTGTTTGTGACACCCATTTATTGGTTTAGTGGACTGTGGTATCGAAGAATGCGACACACCACGTTGGCCGATTGGTTTGTGGAACGTTACGAATCCAAACTTCTGGGCGCTGCCTTCGCGATCTTCGGCGTGGTCTATTACATTTTGTACGGTTCCATGTTGTTTTCTGCCATTGGCAAAGTGACCGCGCCGATTCTGGAATTTGACGCGGTGAATATCTCGGGACGCACGGTTGGCATTGAATACATTTTGGTACCGGTGATTGGCGTGATGGTGTTGGTCTACGGGATTGCCGGTGGTTTGCGAGCGGCCTATTACACGGATCTGGTGCAAGGGCTGTGCATTATCCTGCTGTCCATTGTGTTGATTCCGTATGGCCTGACGGCGCTGGTCGAAAAATTTGGCGATCCGAATTCCGACAGCATGACCGACGGGTTTCGGATCATTCATCAACAGCTGCCGCCCGAACATTTTTCGCTGATCGGGTCGGCCGGTTCCAGCGAATTTCCGCTCTATCGCATTGCCGCCGTCGTCGTGATTCTGGCCGTGGGTGCCGTGGTGATGCCGCATATGATTGTGACCGGCGGCGGTTCGGCCAAAACGGAACTGAACGCTCGAGTTGGCGTGGTGGTTGGCAACTTTTTGAAACGATTCTGCACCGTCGGCTGGGTGCTGACGGCGCTAATTGCCTTGGCACTATATTCAGACAGCCCAGAATTGACCGCCGATCCGGATAAGACGTGGGGCGTGGCTTCGCGAGAATTACTCGGGCCAGGCCTGACCGGTTTGATGGTAGCGTGCCTTTTGGCGGCGCTGATGAGCAGCGTCGATGCGTACATGATTGTCTGTTCCGCGTTGGTGGTGCGAAACATCTACGTACAATTTGTTCGGCCCGATGCAAGCGAACAACAGTGTTTACGAATTGGCCGCTGGGCGGGGATCATTGTCGTGGTGGGTGCCGTCTTGGTGTCACTGTATTTCATGGACGTGTTCAAGCAACTGGAAATCACTTGGGTGTTTCCCATTCTATTTGCCGCCATCTTTTGGATTGGTATGTTTTGGCGCCGAGCGACCACGTGGGCCGCCTGGGGCACGCTGCTGTTTACCTTTAGTGTCTTCTTCGTTTTGCCCGCGGTGTTACCAAATGTCAGCGGCATGCGGAGTCGGTTTGTCGAAACGAATCCGCAGATCAAAACGGTAACGGTTCGCAAAGCGTCGCCCAGCGATGTTGCTCAACGACATGCGCGCATTCTGGCATGGCAACAAAATCCAAAAGGTGAATCGCCGGCAGAATTGCAATTGGGCGATCCCGTGGAAGATGTCTCCGTTACGGGCGGCAGTAGTATATATTGGAGCGGCGGCGTGGTCGCAGTGGATGACTCGAGCAATCCATTGCCCAGCATAAAACCGATTGCGGAAGCGAATGCATTCTTCGAAAGCGAAACAACTCAAAAGTACCGCATGCATTTTCCCGAAGGGACTCGGCTTGCTGGCGTCGGCAATCTCAAGTGGTATTACTTGGCGTACGGCTTTGCGGATCTACAGTCGCTTTCCACGCCCGTGTTGAACACATTAGATTTGCCATTGCAAATTGTGGTGCCGTTTTTGGTGATGATGGGACTGAGTCTGGTGACTCCTCGGAATCGAACCGAAACGCTAGACCGATATTATGCCAAGATGAAGACGCCGGTGATTCCGTCGCACGAAGAGGACGAAGCCGCGTTGCGAGATTCATTGCTTCGTAAAGACGAATTGGAGCAACGAAAGATGTTCCCCGGTTCGGACTGGGAATTTCAAAAACCAACGACGCAAGATGTGGTAGGTTTTGTGTGTTCCCTGGCTGGTTGCTTCCTGGTCATTGCTTTGGCCGTCTGGATGGCATCGCTGGGTGCGGGCGAATGATTTTCGAGTGGCAACGTAAAGATCTTCCAGGTCTATTTCTCAACGGTTTGATTCGTAGCCGCAGGGCCGAAGACTGTTAGCCAGAAGCGAGAGCTTACATTTTTTGACGTTGCACATTTGCGTATTCCGGCGGAATTTTTTAGCCCGACGCGTTAGTTTTGAAGTTTCGCACTTGCGTTTTCCGGCGGGATTCCCTATCGCGACGCGTTAGCGAGGGACCAGAGAAACAGTCCGTTTTCCCTCACTTACGTTTCGGGCTAAGAAAAAGCGCAATTTCAAAACTCACGCGTTGGGCTATCAACTACCACCGAAAAATGCAAATGTGCAGCTTCAGAGCTTACACTTCGAGCGAACAAAATGCCAAAATAGGGCGATGCCCAATTAGATCCTTTTCAAATGCTGCCTCAAGAATGGCAATCAAATAAGATGAAGAAGATTTCTCCGATTTCCACCTCGCCTAGCAACACGGAAGCGGATGCCGTGATTGTCACGCTTCCACAAAATGGAGCACCAACGTCGCCGGTTTATGCGGATCCCAGGTTAACCGAATTGGTCGTCTCGTTGATGTCCAATCGTGAATTCGAAGGCAAGCTTTATGAAACGCTTGTCGTTCATCGGCCAGCGGGGTTTGCTGCGCCGTTGTTGGTCTTGATTGGCTTGGGCAATGTCGATTCGCACACCAGTGGACACGCGTTTCGACTTTGCGCCACGGCTGCTCGCGCGATTTCGAACAAACTCCGATCCACCGTTGCTTTGTTTGCCGACGCCCATTGGTCCGCAAAACAGAGGTCTCATGCCATAGCCGGATTGTGCGTTGGCAGCCAAGGGAATGACGGCTATCGCCAGGAACCCAATCGATATCCCTTTGAACAAATCTGGTGCGCCGGCTGTACGGACGACATCTGTGAACGAGGTCACGTGTTGGGTGAAAGCGTCAATCTGGCTCGAACCCTGGTCAACGAACCGCCCAGTCATTTATATCCCGAAACCTTCATTGAACGAATGAAGGCACTTGCGGGCGATGGAGCGATGTCGTTGGAGGTCTGGGACGAACACAAGCTTCACGCCGAAAATTGTCGTTCGCTACTGGCCGTCGCGCAAGGTTCCGCTCGGCCACCTCGCTTGGGAATCCTTCGCTACCAAGGCACGCAACCAGACGGGCATTGGCTGACGCTGGTCGGGAAAGGTGTAACGTTTGATTCCGGCGGCCTGTCGCTCAAGCCATCGGAAAGCATGAAGACCATGAAGTGTGATATGGGCGGGGCTGCGGCGGTGGTGGGCGCGTTGCACGCAGCCAGTCGCTTGAAACTTCCCGTAAACGTTATGGGCTTGGTCGGTTTGGTGGAGAACATGCCCAGCGCCAATGCCTACAAATTAGGAGACGTCGTGACCGCTCGCAATGGCAAGACCATTGAAGTTCTCAACACCGACGCCGAGGGCCGCATGGTTTTGGCGGACGTGTTGGACGTGGCGGTGGAATATGGCGCGGACCGTATCATTGATCTGGCAACTCTGACTGGCGCGTGTGTGGTGGCCTTGGGGCAAGACGTCGCCGGTGTGATGACGAATGATCAAGATTGGTGCGACAGCGTGTTGGAATGCTCGCAGGAATGTGGCGAATTCGCTTGGCAGCTGCCGATGTTCGCCGAATACCGAGAGCAAATTCGTTCGGACATTGCCGACATCAAAAACGTGGGTAACGGTCGCTGGGGTGGCGCGATCACGGCGGCCAAGTTTTTGGAAGAGTTTGTGAGCAACGTACCGTGGGTGCATATCGATATTGCGGGGCCAGCATATCTGGATCGGCCCAGCGCCATGCTAGACGCGGGTGGGAGTGGTGTGATGGTACGAACCTTGACCGAACTGATCGCTCGTCATACAACCTAGTTGGACGGATCCAGCAAATGCAGTTCAGCATTGCGAACGGCGGTCGCAGGCAGCGACTGGACAAACTCCAGCCGCTTGCGGATTCGGTACACCAATTCTAAGTCGGCCTTGCAGCGGCGGCATTGACGCGACAATTCCTGTCGAGCTCGGCAAACCGGACAGCGAAATGGCGTGGTGGAATCGCGGCTATTGGACATAGAACAACAAATCTTCCAAATCGGCGGTCAGTTCTTTCACCGTGTCGGAATCGTCCGATTCGATGGCGCTTAGCAATTCTTCTCGGAGCGAAACAAATTCTTCGGCGTCTTCGTCTGCGAACGTATCGGACATTTGTTCGGCTTTTTCCAACAGCGAAACTACCTTGGGGTACTTGGCCAAATTGGCAGCGGATGGCTGGATTAGTTCGCTATTGGAATGTGCCGAATCCATGCGGACAAATTGCGAATCGACGATGATGTCATCCGACTGATCGAACAATTGGTTGAGCCGACTGGCTATTTCCTGTCGGTCGGATTCAGAACGTCTAGTGAGTGCGTTATTGATTACCAATTCTTGGCAGTGCCCAGAAGCTGGCTGTTTCGCTTGTACTCGCAGCGTCCCGTCCAACGTCAGCGTGAATTCGACAACCACTTTGCGAAAGTCGCCACCGGCGGCTTCCAGGTCTAGGTCAAACGTACCCAGTAACGCATTTCGCTCTAGTTCTTCGTGTTCGCCCTGGAAGACTCGCACTTCCACCGCCTCTTGTTCGTCGAACATGGTGGAAAACGCTTCTTCAAACCGTGCCGGAAGTGGTCGATTGCGGCGAATGATAGGAACGAATTTTATTTCGGGGCCGGACCGCGACATGCCCACACATGCTTCCACTCCCAACGTGTGCGTGACGACATCAATCAGCACTGGACCCACGTTTTCACCTTGGATCATGGCACCTTGTACGGCGGCGCCCAAGGCCACGGCCAAGTCGGGATCGACGGCTCGACTTGGTTCGCGCTGAAATTGCTGGCGAAGGCGATCGGCAACCAACGGAATGCGTGTCGAACCGCCCACCAACACCAAATCGTCAATTTGCTGAATGGTCATCGAACATTCACGCAATGCGCGGCTGACACAATCGATGGTCCGTTCAACAAATGGTTCTATCAGATCGTTCAGCGTTTGGCGGTCAATCGAAATGTTCACGTTCAGCGGTTGGCCATCCTTTTCCATCAAGAATTCTTCGGCAATGGTCGTCGACTCCGATTCCGACAACCGAATCTTGGCTTGTTCGCAAGCTTGCAACAGACGGAATTTGGCTTGGACGTTTTGATTTACATCCACATCCTGTTCCTGTCGCAAGCGTTCTGCCACGTGTTGAAACAGTGCGTAGTCCAAATCATCACCACCCAACGCCGTGTCACCTTGACTGGACAAGACTTCCGTTACGCCTGCCTCCAAGCGAACGATCGATACGTCAAATGTTCCGCCGCCAAAATCATAGACAGCGATGTGCTGACGTTGCGAAGAATTCGGGTGATAGACCAGCGTCGCAGCGGTGGGTTCGTTGATGATGCGTTCCACTTTCAAACCGGCCAGTTCCCCCGCTTCACGCGTGGCTTGCCGCTGAGTTTCGTTGAAATAGGCCGGCACCGTAATCACCGCTCGTTGCACATCTTGCCCCAACGCTTCACTGGCAATAGTGCGTAAACGCCGCAGAATCATGGCACTGATTTCGGGCGGAGTAAACTCTTGTCCGCCCAGCTTGACCGTGGTGTCGGAGCCCATTTTGCGTTTAATGGACGCCACGGTTCGATCCGGAAAAGCGGCCAGTTGATTTTTGGCAACGGTGCCGGTGATCAACGTTTCGTCCGGCGTCAGGCCAACCACGGACGGAAGCGTCGGGCCATATTCCGACGAAAGGATCTTCACTTGTCCGTCCATCACGGCAGCCACGGCGCTGTTGGTGGTCCCTAAATCAATTCCCACAACGGCTGACGAAGACTTGTTCATTGAGTGATCCCTTTGAATTTTGATTCGGTTGATGGCGAATGAGTTTACGCCGGCTAGTCCTGGGCAATTCTGACTTGGGCGAATTTCAAGATGCGTTGACGACGGCGATAGGCCGGCGACAGCTGTTCCGCGACGTGTCCAGCAGGAACTTGCGGCGCCGACATCGTTCCGATGGATTCCATGATGGTACCGTCAAACGGTTGCCCGCATGTGTCAATCCGTTGAATGTCGTGTTCCTTCAAGGATTCTCGGAGTTTGCTTAGCAGGATCGCCAGTCCTTCGGCCATGCTGAAATCCGTTGGCTGGGCACTGTTAATCCATTCCTGCGCAGTCGCTACCAACGGCCTGGCAAACCACCGCGCCAGCGGAGAGAGTTTGCTAACCGCCTGGGATAATCTCGCGTGCCACTGTTTTTGTGCCGCTTGTTGCAGTTCGTCCCGAGCGGTAACGGTGTGGACGGCGCGAGTCAGCTGGATGTCAAATTCGATCAGCGACTTGTACGGTCGATCATCGGCTTGATCACCACCAGCATCCAGCGCCGGCAGACGTTGTAGCTGTTGCAATAACTGTTGCTCCACGTGCCGAATTTGTTCGGTCGAACTTGCCAACTGTTCGGCCAATTGGCGGCCTTCTTTGATTTGGCTGCGATATTCGTGGCGCAAAGCGGTGAAGGCATCCACCACATCCACTAGGCCGAACTGCGGTTCGGCATCAGCACTGATCGCCGAGTCAGAAGTGGCTTCAGTGTGCGCATCCACTGACTGACGTTCCATCTGGTCGTCCCAATTATTCATCCGCAGGATCCTCGGAATCAGTCAAGTGAGGTGCTGTCGGCGAGTGAGCTGCATCCAGCCGAACATGTTGCTCAGTGGCATCGGTCCGTTTGCGATTGCCCAAGCTCAGCACGAAGTCAACCGACATGTCGGGCGGTTGCGCGGCCTGTTCCGCAATGACGTCGCTCCACCTAGGTATATTGTCTGAGCGAGGCAACGTCAGCCAATAATCGGCCAATGCCAGGGGGTCTTTGAGAAGCTCAAAGGCATTTTGAATTTTCTGGAATGAATCAGGATCACGTTCGGGCGGGTATTTTTTTACCAGCTGCAAGTAACGTTCACGAATCGCTTCTTCGTCTGCATCGGGAGTCAGCCCTAATACGTCAAACGGATTTCGACTTTGCAGTCGAATGGCCACGCTGTTTACCATTCCAATTCTCCTCGTGCCGCTCGGCAGGCATCACAATCGCAGTCGTACTCGTCGTCGTCGTCATCATCGTCGTCGAAGTAGTCCAGGGGGTTTACTACGTCAAAAAATTCGGGGACGGGACGTTGGTTTTGCCCGGCATCTAATTGGTCTGCCAGCGAATTGTAGAAATGCCGGTAGAAGGCGTCACCCGACATCGCGGCTTGACGCAGAGTTGTGATCACGGCGTGAAGATTAGGCAGGCCCCAATTCATATAGAACTGTGTAGCCGCCTTGGCCACCACGCTGGACACCACATGATGTTGCCATGTCTCCGGCGATTTAAAGCAGTCGAACAATTGGAGTCGATATCGGTCATTGAAGAGATTGTCGTCTGTCAGAGCCAGTAATGCACCACGAACCAACGGTTCGTCGATGCGGTCCGTCAGCACAGATTGGTT
>JAGQOZ010000154.1:4335-10958 GCA_020426955.1 Planctomycetales bacterium | reverse complement strand
TCGCTCCCGTCAAAAAGATTGTCGAATTCCGAACCATGGTTCGTGCAGCCCGGTCGACTTCTACTGGCTAAAACGCGCATTGATTCGAATACTCGGGCAATTCGCAACCTATCTTTGCTACAGAGACTCACGTTTCCCGTTTTGAGGAATGATCGTAGCAATGATAACGTTTATCCGACGGTATGCTGCAAGCTTGGTTTTGACGGTGGTGGCCACGATTCACTGCTTCCAGTTTGCCCTTCAAGACCGGTCTTCGTGGGGTACCGGTTGCGGCTTTGGCATGTTTTCGACGGTGGACTACCATGGTTCGCGGTTTTACCGAGTCTACTTGGAAAAGCCCGATGGCCAGCAAGCCGTTCGTTTGCCGGACTCACTTAAGAAGCCGCATCTGTTCGCACGCATTATCCCCAGCGACGCCAATCTGGACCTGCTGGCTCAGCATTATCAACAGCACCTGACTGCCGAATCTAAGTTGACCACTCGCCTAGCATCGGCGTCGCAGCCCAATTCGCCCGGCACGGAAATTCGACCGATGGACTTAGCAGATGCGGTTCGCATCGAACTATGGGCGTTGCGAATCGACTTACCCAACCGCCAGCTTGTTGTCGAACCGAAAAACACTGTCCGCAAAGAACTTCGTCCGGGAGCGAACCGATGAATCTGGCGTTATCCGTCCAAGAAGCCACTTCGCAAGATCCAGCCGACGTACCGCGAATTCGCCGTTGGGATTCTCGAGACGTCGTCGCAATCCTGACGTGCGCGGTATTGCTGATCGATTCTCACCTGTGGCCAGAGCGTCTCCTATCCGGCGCGGCGATGGCGTGTGTGTTTACGTCGCGGTCGTTGCGGCGGTCACACCGATTCTGGCTGACCTTGGTTGCGCTGTGGACGCCGTTTTTACTTTTCCGCTGGTACCAACATGAAGACCATATCTACTTGGCCGTCTACTGGGCAGCCGCCGTAGGGCTCAGCTTCTGGGGATCGAATCAAAAAACCACTTTGCTTGTGAACGCGCGTCTGCTGATCGGCTTGACGTTTGCCTTTGCCTTCTTTTGGAAGGTGTGGTCGCCCGAATTCTATTCGAACGAATTGATGCATTATAAGCTGCTGTTTGACTACCGCTTCCGTGAAGGAATAACGCAACCCTTCACAGGCATGACGGCAGCGCAAGCAGCGCACAACTTGGAGGCGATCACGTCGCTTCGAAATTTAGGTGCCACCAAAACCACAGCCGGCTTGCAGTACCCAGAACAACTGGGCGTCGTGGCGTGGTTCATGACCTGGTGGACCATCATTGTGGAAGGCATTTTGGCGGTGCTGTTTCTTGCCCCGTGGCACAACGCGTTTGTCCGCAATCTTCGCAACGTGGGGCTGATGTTCTTTGCCTTATCACTATATTTGATTGTGCCCGTCTTGGGTTTCGGCAATCTTTTTATGGTGATGGGTGCCGCTCAATGCCGTCCGGACGAGCGAAAGATGCGCGGCGCGTTTGTCGTGGCCAGCATGCTATTCATGATCATGTTTGCCATTCGCTTCTAGGTCAACGAACGTCCAACCAGACCAGGTCCAAGGAACGCGGCTGATTCTGGACCAAACGATTCGGTCAATGGAGGTCTCGCTGCGCTTGCCAACCGGAAAAGCGAGCGTCCGATGCCACTCGTTGATACGCCTGCAGACTTCCTTCGGGCACGGGAGCAAGATAGTGCATTGTGCTGGTGTGCAAATTAGTAGATTGCGTGGGCACAGCATTGGACGTTGTATACCGACCCGATGCGGCGACCGGCAATTGATTTGGCAACAAGTTGGCACCTTGTCCGAATCGAGGTCTCGGCTGTCCCGATTCGGTGGCCGAAGCGGGCACAACTCCGTTGATGTCGGGCGAGCGCCACGGCAAGTCATTGCGGAACGTCGGTTGTCGTTCAGACGAACGTACATCCGCACCTCGATAGGCCGGATCATTCGTCTTTTCTTCCGAAGTGAATCGGGCTTGTTGCCGAGCCGTATAGGCAGGGGTTCGATTCGAATTAGACAGACTGGCAGTGCCGTTGGGCCGATAGTACGGATCATTGGCATTGGCTGCACCCGTTGCCGGAGGTGGAATTCGCACGGGAGCTTGTCCCACATACGGCAAATACCCTCCCTGACAGCCCGTCAACAGGAGCAGCTGAAACCAACAAAATGCTTGCAGTCGAATCACGTAACCAAACCCTATTCGGATGTAACACGCTCAGAAAACCCAAGGTGCCGAAGGATACTCGCACACTCTTTTGCCGCCAAGATGAATCCGCCCATCGATTGAAACACAGCGAGTGTTGCCTGATTCGAATGATGCTACAATGGTCGACTCTAAGAATATGAACCCAGCTGGACTCGCTCCAAGCAAACCAAAATCAAATTGCCTTCTCAGGAGAAATGACATGTTTCGCATGATGGAAAATCGTCGTCACTTTTTGCAGGTGGTCGGCGCCACAAGCATTGTGCCAGCACTGCTTGCACGAGCAGATGAAGTTTCGGAAAAACGTCGACTTTACAAGACGCTGAAGATCGGCATGGTTAACGTGCCGGGATCGTTGACCGACAAATTCAAAGCTGCTCAGGCAGCTGGATTCGACGGCATTGAAATGGACGCGCCGGGAATGGACGTCGCCGCAACACAAAAAGCCATTGCCGAATCCGGCTTTCCGGTGGATGGTTCGGTCTGCTCCACGCATTGGCAGATTCGTCACACCAGCCCCGATGCGGCGCAACGAGCCAAGGCATTGGCAGACCTGAAGACCGCCATTCGGGACACGCACGCAGTAGGCGGTCACACGGTGCTGTTGGTGGTTGGACATGGAAATGATGGACCGGAAGAAGAAATCTGGCCTCGTTCCATTGAAAACATCTCGCAAGCGTTACCCTTAGCGGCAGAGCTGGGCATTTACATTGCGATCGAAAATGTCTGGAACAATTTCTTGTACGTTCACAACGGGCCCAACGATCAAACCGCAGCCAAATTTGTCAAATATGTGGACGAATTGAATTCACCGTGGGTAGGCATGCAATTTGACATCGGCAATCACTGGAAGTACGGCGATCCAGCTCAGTGGATTCGCGATTTAGGCAAACGAATTGTAAAGCTGGACGTCAAAGGATTTTCTCGAGCGGAAAACAAGTTCACCAAAATTGGCGAAGGTGACATTCGCTGGAACGAAGTTCGCCAAGCGCTGACCGATATCCAATATACCGGCTGGGTGGCGGCGGAAGTCGGTGGCGGAGGTCCAGATCGCCTGGCCGAAGTATCTGCCAACATGGACAAGGCGTTCGGCTTGGGATAAGCCAAGATTAACTCTACGGCACCCAGCCCAGCACGTTGCGGATAATGCTCCAACGTCGCTGGGCTGGACGCTGGCTTTTTCCCAACACCCAATATTCATAGTTAACGCGATAGGTGCCGTCCTTAGTGCGCAAATGGATCCAGTGCTCCAAAAATTCGCGCATTTCCGCATCTCGATTTCCAATCGCATAAAACAACGGCATGGATATTTTCAGGTCTTGCGGAATGATGACTTCAAAACTCGGATAGAACAGCGTGTAGGCCGAACCGCTTTCCGCATTGATTAACAAGGCATCCAAACCAAGTTGATTTGCGGATTCAAAGAAGCGGTGACTTTCACTGATCGAATAGAATTCGGCGTCCGGCAAGACTTTGCGATATTGATCCAGCGTACTGCGACTGATATCCACGTATCCGATTTGCAGGTCTCGCAAAGTTCGCATCTGTTGTAGCGTACGAAAATCGTCGGCGCGAAAGTCTTCCGCCACCAGACCCAACGTCACGTCCAGATACGAAGAAGTATGCGGAATGCTGACGGATCGGTCCAACGTCCCAACCAACCCGGACATGACCACGTCAAAACAGTCGTCGGCAATCTGCCGGCGGAGTTGCTGGGGGTCGTACGGCACAAATTCGATACTCACGCCCAAGTCGCGAGCCAACACGTGTGCCATGTTGATGTCCAGCCCCACTAGTTCGCCGCGAATATTGAAATAGGCGAACGGCAGCTTGTCCGAATTGTAGCCGATGCGAATCACATCGCGACGTCGAATACGCCGTAGCAAAGATTCGCCGGGTTGCAGCGGAGATGGATTTGGGCTGGCCTGCTTCAAAATCTTGGCCGGGACGGGCTGTTCCAATAGCTGCAGATTCGCAATCAAATCTTCTCGATCCTCCATGTTGGCTACCGTTTGTTTCAGCGTCAGACGCAGTCCGATAGAAAAAGCCAGGAAGATCAATACGGTCAACACGCCCCATTGCGCTGCCAGCCAAAACGACCATTTTAGCCTGCCATTTAAGGCGGTAGAGGTGATCAGTGTAAACGCCGTCAAATGCATGACCCCCACAACGTCCCCCAGTCGACCGCAATAAATTCCGGAAACCAAAAACAGTTGAAACATGTCATGCGGCAGATGCATCTGATCAAGCAAAGCCGGCGTGGCCACCAACGGTCCTCCGAAGTAGCTGAATAGCCCCACGACCAAGAACCCCGGATATTCGGCGTCCACCATCGGACGCCCCAGAAACCAGGCGGCGAACGGGATGAATAGCATGCCCATCAATTTGCCGATATGCGGAAACGGATAGGCCGTGGTCACTAACGCATCTACTTGATTTGGATCAAAGCGCCCTGTGTTGCCACCAGTGCTTTGCGAATCATGTTTTTCCCGTACAAGCCGATTGGTCTGCGAAATCAAGATCGGCAGCACAACCAGCAGTTTTCCGGTCGCAAAGGCGGTCAGCATTGAATCACGAGTCACGCGCATGATTTCTCGATACGAATAATCCGTCACACTACAAATCAGCGCCGGCAACACACCAAGAACAATCACCACCGTGCCGACAGTGTACGTCACCAAGTAGGCCTGCAATCGACTGGTTTCCGCCCACGACATGGTGCCAGCCGAATGGGCTGAAATGGCAAAAATCCCAACGGGCGTCAGGTTCACGACCCAAGCACTTACACGAGTCAAAGCTTGGCTCAGCAGGTCCAACTGCGTCACCAGTAAATCGCGGTTCGGCAGGCTGCCAATGGCCAATCCCAAAGCCACGCTAAACAACACCACCGCCGGAATGTAGTCTTCCGCTAATGCTCGGAACACATTCGCGGGGACAAACAAGCTGACAAAATCGATCGATTCTGGAGGCTCCAACAAGGAAGCACTAAAGAACGATCCCGTGTTCCAGGTTGGAAAACTATGCGGCAAAATATAGACGCTTAACAGCCCGATGGCCCACAATCCCAACAAGACCAATCCGCCGCACCAAGCAAACCGCCGACTCTGCAGTAAGGACATTCGCCCAAAACCGGCAATCAATGCGACAACGATATAGGGCAAAACCGCCATTCGCAACAAGCCCACAAAGGCATCGCCCACGACCTTTAGCGGTTCGCACAAATCCCCCAGAAACAGGCCTACCACGATGCCGCTGAACAGGCCGGCCATAATCCAAGTGGAAAGTTGGTTGTATCGCTTGACCATCGTCGAAAAACGCTATTGCGAAGTTTACGTAGTGAGAAAGAGTTCGTTTTTGGCTGCCTGCGAAATCGCTACCACGGCCGGATGCTTAAGTCTTCGCTCCACAGACACCGCATAGAATTTTTCTTGGATGTCATTGGTCCGACCAACCAATTTTACGTTGTATTGCCGACAAACCTCGTCTTCAATCGCAGAAGGCGAACAAAACACACCTTCTCCGGCTTGCCCAAACACCTTTAACAACGCGCTGTCTTCAAATTCATGCACCGTGATGGGCCGAATTCCGATCTGATCAAACCAATGCACCAGCGATCGACGCAGGGAGGTATTTTGCGTTGGCAGCAGCATTGGAGCTTCGTTCAGCGAATGCGGGAAACCACGTGCAAGCCGTTTCGCTAATTTGGTCGTTGCAAAAAACGAAACGCCACAACCGCCTAAAAAATGTGAAAACGCGCGAACTCGACTATTGGGCGCCAAGGGTGATTCGGTCAGTACCACATCCAACTGGTGACTCGCCAGATCTGCCAACAAGTGCTCCAACTTTCCTTCGAATGAAACCAGTTGCACCGGTTCCGGCAACGATAGCGCCGGCTTTAACAATCGATACACAACAAGCTTCGGCAACACGTCGGGAATTCCTACCGTCAACTTTAACCGACCTTCCACCGGCCGCCCCAAGACTACGTCCTGTAGTTCACTTCCTAACGAAAAAATTTCGTCCGCATAACGAAACACCGTGTGCCCCGCTTCGGACAATATCATGGATCGAGCCGTCCGGTCGAACAATTCCACATTCAGTGACTTTTCCAACTTCTTGATTTGGCTGCTGACGGTCGGCTGAGACAAATGGAGCTGTTCGCACGCCTTGGCAATGCTCCCTTCCTTGGCAACCATCCAGAAATACAGCAAATGATGATAGTTCAGCCAATCCATCTTCTTTCCTCGTTCACCGCGGCTCTGTTTATGATTAGATTTTTTCTAAGTATACTGCACTAAAATTCTAGTATCCCTAACTGCCGTTTGGACCGTATGAATAAGAATAGAGGAAAGCATTCATTCCGAATTCGCAGTAAGGCCCGTAATGACCATAACGATTTTAGACCCCC
>JAGQOZ010000154.1:0-4238 GCA_020426955.1 Planctomycetales bacterium | reverse complement strand
GCTAAACGTCTTGGCGACCGACCAGCGCCGCGTGGCGCGCCGTTGCGTTCGATTCGAATTTTCCAAATATTCACAGCAAATTCACCGAATTCAGCTGTCCGTTCGGCCCAGTACCGGTTCTGGTGGGTTTGTCGGTCAGTGTCGCGTCCAAGCCAAGGATCGTCAATTTGACGAAGTGGACGTACAAGTTCCTGATGACAACCCAGAATCGGTACTGCGTCGTGTGATTCGCCGAGCTGGCCGAACCGTTTCCTTGCGACTGGGCAACCGAACGTTTGGAAATGGTGCGTACTAGAAAACGCCGCGTGGTAATACTACAGAACGAGAATCAAAAGATGACCCAAAGTAATTCCGTTGACTATGCTGCCGGTGCGATTCGCATGCTAGAGTTGTTCGCGAATGGTGCGAACGTGGAATTTGATCGCACGTTGGCGGCCCGAACACTAGCCGAAGCAACTCGTGCCATTCCCGGTGACAACTGGCCCACGTGGGGCCGTCGCTTGGTAGAAGTGGGCGAAAGTCTCAATCTGCGAATTCGCACCGTCGATTGCTCGGTAGCAGACGCTCTCACCTTGGTCCAAAGCGGCATCCCCGTTGCGCTCAGCCGAGTGGAAGAGAACGGCGCGATGACTTGGCTCGCCATTTTGGAAGCCAAAAACAAAAAAGTTCGAGTGAGCGAACCACAAAACGCGGATCATGAACAATGGATTCCAACAAAAGCACTGTACCAATTCGCCCATTTCGATGGACGTGATTCGCACCGCTGGGTGATTGCGCAACCCGCTTTGCCCTGCGACACGTCGTCTCGCTTTAGCAGTGATCCCACGGTTCGACCTGCGTCACCATTATCTCGACTTTTGGCTCTGATCCAGCCGGAACGCAGTGATTTGTGGGCCGTGCTGGTATTTTCCATCGTGGTGGGCATCTTGGCACTGGCCACGCCCATGGCCATCGAAGCGTTGGTCAACACCGTTGCTTTTGGACGGTACTTGCAGCCCGTCTTTGTCCTGGCATTTATGCTGCTTACGTTTATGGGATTTGCCGCGGCCATCAAAACGTTGATCACGTACGTGGTGGAAATCATTCAACGAAGATTGTTTATCCGAGTGGTCGAAGACTTGGCATATCGGTTGCCGCGAGTTCAATCGACGGCGTTGGACAACACGTACGGCCCGGAACTGGTCAACCGCTTCTTTGACATTGTCAACGTGCAAAAAGTGGCCGCCAAACTGTTGCTGGACGGAGTGACCATTGTCCTGCAAACCATCATTGGCATGATTGTCCTGGCTTTCTATCATCCATTCCTGCTGGGCTTTGACCTGGTTTTGGTCATGTGTATCGGCTTCGTGATCTTCATCCTGGGTCGCGGCGCAGTGAAAACCGCCATCAAAGAATCAAAGACTAAATACGCCATCGAAGCGTGGTTGGAAGAACTCATTCGCCATCCCACCGCATTCAAATTTCACAGCGGCGCGCAATTCGGGTTAGATCGAGCGGACAAATTGGCGGTCGACTATTTAAATGCTCGCAAGAAGCATTTCCGTATTCTGCTGCGACAAATCATCTTTGCGTTGGCGTTGCAAACGATTGCCGCCACCACGCTGTTGGGCCTGGGAGGTTGGTTGGTGATTCGCGGTGAATTGACACTGGGGCAATTGGTGGCCGCCGAATTGATTGTCATGATCATTGTCGGTTCGTTTGCAAAGGCCGGAAAATATCTGGAAAGCTTTTACGATTTGATGGCCAGCGTCGACAAGTTGGGTGCTCTGTTTGATCTACCCGTCGAACAGCACGATCGGCTTTTCCATCTTCAAGCCGATGGACCCGCGCGCCTAAAACTGGAATCGGTCACATTCAACTACGGACCCAATCGAATCCTTAGCGGCTTGAGCTGCGATATTGCGCCGGGCGAACGAGTCGGTATCACGGGCGCAGCCGGGTCAGGAAAGAGCTTGTTAGTGGATTTGCTGTGTGGCCTGAGGAATACTGCCGATGGCCATATCGAATTGGACGAAGTGGATCTTCGCGAATTACGGCCCGATTCGCTACGAGAAGAAGTTTCCGTGGCACGAGGTATCGAAATTTTCAACGGTACCATTGCGGAAAACGTTCACCTGAATCGACGGCAAATTGATGCTCGGGACGTTCGCGAAGCCTTGCAAGCAGTTGGACTATTAAACGAACTACTCGACCTACCGGACGGGCTCGAAACGATGTTGCAAACAGGTGGTTCACCCCTGACGCACAGCCAGTCCTTGCGACTAATGCTAGCGCGAGCTCTAGCAGGAAGGCCGCGTTTATTAGTCATCGACGGTACGCTCGATTCGCTGCCACAAGAGGTCCTAGAGAAGACGTTGGAATTCCTGGTACGGCCAAAACAGCCCTGGACCATGACCATCACGTCGGTTCGCACGGAAGTCCTGGAGAAGATGGACAAAGTTGTCGTGTTAGGTAAACAGCCGCAAATAACGCAGAAAAGTAACGTTCGCTAGAACTCATTCGATAGGTAACAACCGTATGTCGATAACTATCTCTACAACCACAACCACCAACGAAGTCAGTTCGGCTCGCCACCAACTTCCAGCCTTTCGGCTCGTCCAATCCTCGCGGACGATTCGCCGATTTGCCAACATTTTGCTATTCCTTTTGTTACTCACCATTCCCGCCATGGCCCTTTTGCCATGGCAGCAGTCTGCTCGTGGAACCGGAAACGTGATTGCCTACGTCCCGCAAGAACGACGCCAAACCGTGACAGCCCCCGTGAAGGGCATCATTGCGGTTGTGGCGCCCAATTTGAAGGAAGGTGCTTGGGTGTCCAAGGGCGATTTCATTTTGGAACTGCAACCGAACGCGCCGAATTTGGTGGAACAGTTGAACTCCCAGCAAAGTGACCTGGAGACCAAGTTGGCCACTTCGGTCACCAAGGCCGAATTGTATTCCCAGCAAATTCAAGATTTTTCGGACGCGCGAGACTTTGCGGTCGCCGCTGCTCAGGAGTTAGTAGAGGCCGCCCAAGCCAAACTGCAAGGCAAGCAAGATGTGCTGAAGGGTTATGAAGCAAAAGAGCTGCAAGCCAGACAAAACTACGAACGCCAAAAGACGCTATTCGAAAAAAAACTCTTGCCCGAAAAAGAGTTTGAAAAATACAAGAAGGACTGGGATGTCGAACTGGCGAATCTAAATGGTGCAAAACAAGAAGTCGTGGCTGCGGAAAAAGAATTGGCGGCCAAGCAGAACGAATTAAAGCAAAAGCAGCGTGAAATGCAGACCAAAGTCGACTACGCACGCACCATGCTAGAAGACGCTAAAGGACAACAGGCGACTGTCCAGAAAGAGATAACGGACCTGAAAATCAAATTGGGCGAATTGGACCGACGAGTGATCACGGCGCCCAAAGACGGCACCATTTTCCGACTTCCTTTGTACGAACAATCTCGAGTGGTCAAGGAAGGCGAAGAGCTGTTCACGATTGTCCCGGATACTTCGGAACGCGCCGTCGAATTATGGGTCTCTGGCAACGACACGCCCTTGGTGAATGCTGGAGATCATGTTCGACTGCAATTCGAAGGCTTTCCGGCGATTCAGTTTTCTGGCTTTCCGCAGATGGCGGCTGGCACGTTTGGCGGTGAAATCGTGGCCATTGATCCCACGGACGACGGGACCGGCAAGTTTCGTGTTCAAGTTCGCCCGGAGCACGAAGGCGACTGGCCGACGTTGCGACAGGGTGCTCGAGCCAACGGTTGGGTGATGCTGAACCAAGTGAGCTTGGGATTTGAAATCTGGCGTCAGCTGAATGGATTCCCGCCAATCATGAAGTCGGACGACAGTAAAGCAGATAAGAGTAAAGATAAAGACAAGACGAAAGTGAAGTTGCCAAAATGAAATGCCAAGGATGGCTGATGCTAGGATTTTCCTGGCTGGCTTTGACAGGATGTCAGACCGTCAAGAATCGTCTTGATTCGCCCAACCGATTGTCCGCTGCGAACAATCGGCCGACCATCACGCGAAACGAGGTATCGCACCAGAACCGAACGATCGAATTGGCCAATTCGCCCAATGCAACACAACCCGACACCAACGTGGACGCGGAAATCGCCAGGGTCGCCTACCGGCCTCAACTGGACGACAATCTTTCGCCCGTTCGACTAGAACCGCCCACGCCAGACAGCCAAGCCTCCGCCATTACCGATACGGCGTTGGACCTGCAAGCCACAGACGCCAACGTTGGCAACGAAAGG
>JAGQOZ010000153.1 GCA_020426955.1 Planctomycetales bacterium | reverse complement strand
AATTATTCGTGGAATTCGCTGACCGTCGATACGTATGAAGATGGCGTTCGAGACAAAGAGTTGTCAGCCTCCAGTGGGTTCGATAATTCGACCTACAACGGTCAAAATTGGACAGAAGCGTATCCCGGTTGGTTGTTCATCGATTCGGATGCCCTGTCCAATAACAATGGCAATGGGCAGCTGCCTGACTTTCGCAGTTGCTTAACGCTCATTCCGCCTTCGGAGCACATAATCACTCAAATGGCTCAGGGACGTTATCAAGCCGATTCTGAATTCACGGTCGCGGATAGACGAGATTTCATTCGCAGTCTGTCGACCGCTCATTTGGCCGCGCCATCCAACATCCCCGAACACTGGTTGGGCTTCACTTGCATCGGCATCACGGTGATTTCCACAGACGACTTGCAAGTCTTGCAAACCGATTACCCACAGCGTTGGGACGCATTGCAAACAGCACTTAAAACCGGCGGCGTCTTAGTGGTATATGATGAAGCAGAAGCCGATTCGCAACCCGTGGCGGACACGGTGAGAAAAGCATTTACGAACGACACCTTGGGCAACTGGCGCGATCCGAGTTCGGTCTATGGTCACGCCATCCCAAGAAATGTGATTCCTTCCGACTATAACAACAATTTCCTGCAGCGAACGGGAATCGACAGTATTCGCCATCGGCCGGAAGAAGAGGACCGATTCTACACCGACGACGACGGCAACAGTATCGTCCCCAAGGATCCGGCCGCGTCGTTTGTTACGGCCAGCTATGTCGGCGGTCACGTAGTTTCGGTACAGGGAGATCCGTTTGCCGAACCTCCCTATTACTGGGATTGGATTCTTCGCGAAGTTGGTTCCGAAAATTGGCAGTGGCATCGCCGCAATGGGTTTTCCACGGTTCGCAACAACGTTCGATTTTGGGATTGGATGATTCCCGGCGTCGGGGCAGCTCCGGTCGGCCCGTTTGTGATTTTGATCACCCTGTTTGTAATCGTCATTGGGCCAGTCAACTATTTCTGGCTGCAACATTGGAAGCGTCTGTACTTGATACTGTTTACAGTGCCGCTGGGCGCCGGCTTGGTGACCATAGCGCTGCTCACGTACTCGATTCTGCATGACGGCCTGGGAACGCGGATTCGAATTCGCAGTTTTACATCGCTGACGGCGGACAACGAAATGACGGCGTGGAGTCGTCAGACCTATTATGCTGGATTGGCACCATCGGACGGCATGACGTTCGATCAAAATACGGCCGTGTTTGTGGTCGATCCTGACCCCTATGATGCACCCAAAGAACGAGAATTCGATTGGGTCGATTCGCAGCGATTGGGAAATGGCTATTTGCGAAGCCGAGTGCTTTCGCAGTTCGCCACCATGACTACCAAACCTCAATCGACCGAATTTTCCATTCAAGTGATTCAAGAAGATGGACGCGTTCGCCTGATCAATCAAAGCCGCGTGACCCTAACGCATGTTGTTTGTAAAGGTTTGGATGGAAAGACATATTACGGCGAGTCCATTCCGCCAAACATAACCGGTGAACTGAACGCTAATGCCACGGCAGATGTGCTGATGAATGGATTGCTGCAAGAAAATCGTCCAGCAGCACCCGAAGGTTTTCGCGGCAGCGGAGGTCGTTGGGGCCGCAGGCGATACTACGGCAACTATTCCATGGACGAAGGAACGGCCATGCCTTCGTTTGAAACGTCTGTCATGGAACGTCAGATTGGCCGAATTAGCAAACTGGCCAACGAACCCAACGGTGTTTTCTTTGCCATTACAGATGAAACGCCGGCCAGCATCGACGTGGGTGTGAAAGGTGGCCAACACGAAGCGGGATTTCACGTGATTCACGGCTTGGTCCAGCCCTTGGAAGCAGCGGAGAAGAATTGATGGTCGTGGCATCGCATCCCATGATTGAACTGCGTCGACTGCATCGCTTCTTTGGGCGGACTCGAGCGGTAAACGATATTTCGTTCACACTGGAAAAGGGTGAAGTGTTCGGTTACATCGGTCCCAACGGTGCGGGCAAAACAACCAGCATGCGCATCTTAGCCACATTGGATTTGCCCACTTACGGTGACGCCTTGGTGGATGGGTTTTCCGTGGTGACGGATCCGGATCGAGTGCGAAAGCGGTTAGGATTTATGCCCGACTATTTTGGCACGTATACCAACGTGAATTGCGCCGAGTATCTAGACTTTTATGCTCGAGCATACGGGTTGGTGGGCCGAGAACGTCATCGAGCGTTACAACATGTGATGGAGTTCACTCAGCTGGATGCGTTGGCGGAAAAGCCGATTCGAGGACTTTCCAAAGGTATGAAACAGCGTTTGTGTTTGGGCCGTTCCATGATTCATGATCCGGCTGTCATGATCTTGGACGAACCAGCCGCCGGCTTGGATCCGCGAGCACGCATTGAACTTCGTGAAATGATTGGCGAATTGGCGTCCGGCCAAGGCAAATCGATTCTGATCAGTTCGCACATCTTGACCGAATTGGGCGAAATGTGTGACCGCATCGGCATCATTGAAAAGGGCGAATTACTGGCCGTGGGCAAGGTGGATGATATTCGTGATCAGATGGGCGCCAAACGAGATGTTCGGATCCGAGTGTTAGCCGATGCAGAGAAAGTCGTAGCGTGGCTGCAGGCGCACGACGAAATTCATGAAGTAAAGCAGGCCGATTCGCAAATCTATTATTCGCATTCCGGGACTCGGCACGAAGAAGCGCAGGTGTTGGCGCAACTGGTTCGCGAAGGATTTGAAGTGGCCGAATTCGCCAGTCATGAACGAACATTGGAAGAAGTGTTTATGCATGTGACCAAGGGGATTGTGCAATGAATTCCGGCGAAATCATCTTGGCAGAAGCGATCGAACGTCGCTCGAAGAATCCATCCAGCAGTTGGTTGTCAACGCTGGTGGATTCCGTAGCGAGCCAGGTGACTGATCGGCTCAATCCGATTCTGGTCAAGGAAGCTCGGCAAGCACTCAAGAGCCGCCAGTTTGTGGTCACATTCACGTTGTTGTTGATTGCCGCGTGGGTCTGGACGCTGTTTGAAATTTCCATGAACATGCCCGGTGTCTACTACACACCGTTAGGTGGCGAACTGATGCTGGGCTACTATTTTATACTCGCGGTGCCCATGCTGGTGATCGTGCCGTTCACGTCGTTTCGTTCGTTGGCATCTGAACAAGAAGATGGGACGTACGAATTACTGTCGATCACTTCGCTCACGTCGCGACAAATCGTCACGGGCAAGTTGGCCAGCGCCATTTTGCAAATGGTGGTCTACTATTCGGCGTTGGCGCCCTGTTTGGCGTTCACGTATTTGCTACGAGGCATCGATGTGGCAACCATCTGTCTGTTGCTGTTCTACACGTTCTTGGCGTCGGTCTTGTTTAGCGCCATTGGCTTGGTCTTTGCGGGCTTTTCCACGCAACGCACATGGAACGCCATGGTCAGTGTGTTGTTGCTGCTGGCACTGGCATTTGGCACCTTCGGCTGGTTGGTGTTCTTGGTAGACGAATTGTACGACGAACTTGCTCGCGTTCCCCTGGATGCGCCGGAATTCTGGATTGGCAATTTAGTGGCGGTGACGGCGTATATTTCGTATCTGGTCCTGTTCGTACAAGTGGCGGCGGCCCAGAACAGTTTTGCCAGTGACAACAAATCCACTCGCATCCGCGTCACGCTACTAGTTCAAGCGGCGTGCTATGTCGGCTGGATTGGATTCGCCTTTGCGCAGTTTGGTTTCGAACCGCAAGTTCCGATCGTAGCAAGTTTCTATGCCGCGTTTCACTGGATGATTTACGGAGCGTATTTGTGTAACGAAGGAGATATTGTTTCGCCTCGAGTGAAACGGAGTTTGCCACAGAGCTTTCTGGGCCGCATGCTACTGACTTGGTTCAATCCTGGATCGGGAACGGGCTATTTGTTTGCGGTGGCGACGTTTGGAACCATCTTGTTGGCGTTTGTCGTGATTGGATCTGTTTTTGAAGTGCTGGGCTATCAACGGCGCTGGGGACCGAACCTGGGTGAACTCGTTTGGGGCTTGGCGTTCCTGTTGGCGTACTACATTGCGTACTTGGGTCTGGGTCGTATTTTGTTGCGAATGATTCCCGCTTGGCAACGCCAAGTTTTTTTGGTGCCCATTCTGCTGTATGTGGTACTGTTGATTCTAGGAGTGGTCACGCCATTGGGAATTGATGCCGCCATCAGTCGAAACTCCAACCCGACCTATTCCGCATTGCATTCCAGCAACTGGGCATGGACCTTGAACGAAGTGCTGGACAATCGCTCGGTCCCAGTCGCCGTCTATCTTCTGGTATTGGGATCAGCAGCGTTGATCTTCCTGATCAATTTGATCATGGCCACTCGAGAAATCGAAGCGGTCCGCATTGCCACACCGCAACGGATTTTGGACGAAGACCGATCTCCTGCAACGGATACGTAAAGATTCGTTTGTGCTAGTTCGAAGAAAGCCGTTTTTGGCCGCTTCCAGCAACTTGGTTGCATTCCAAGTGGCAGCGTGTCTGTTAAAATGGAGTGAGACGCTGTGTTGGGTCCGGAATCCTAGCCCGAAGCTTGAGCAAGGGACTGTGGAGTCCCCATTTTCCCTCACTTACGTGTCGGGCTACCAAACAAGATAGGCGCGAAAACGATTCCTCGCCAGACGCGTCAGCCAGACAAACCAACGCCGCCGCCGTCCATTTTTGACCTTCCTGAACCTCCGAGCGTTTCATGACCTATTCCGTTCGTTTTATTTGCAACCTGTTTGTTCTTTTGATCGCAGCAAGTCCGTCGGCCGCGCTGGCTCAGATTGATTTTGCCAAGCAAGTCCAACCGATTCTGGCTGACAACTGTTTGTCATGCCATGGATTTGACGAAGAGCATCGCGAAGCCGATGTGCGGCTAGATACGTTTGACGGCGCGACGGGCCAAGACGGCAGTACACCCGCCATTGTTCCGCATGAACCCGATCAAAGCGAACTGCTCGCTCGTATCCAGTCGGACGACGACGATCTGCGCATGCCGCCAACCGACAGCGGTAAAACCTTGACGGCAGAAGAAATCGACATTTTACGCCAATGGATTGCGGAAGGAGCAAACTACACCAAGCACTGGGCGTTTATTGCGCCGCAGAAGATCACTCCGCCGCAACTGCCCGAAGTCCAACACCCGATTGATCAGTTTGTGCAAGCGAAGTTACAAGACGCTGGGTTGGCAGCTTCGACCATCGCCGCACCGGCCACGTTAATGCGTCGAGTTAGCTTGGATCTGATCGGCTTGCCGCCCACGCCGGACGAAATCGATCAATTCGAAGCGGACTATGCCCAGGATCCCAATTCGGCTTATTTGGACTTGGTCAACCGTTTGCTAGACAGTCCGCACTACGGTGAACGGTGGGGCCGCTGGTGGCTAGATCAAGCTCGGTATGCCGACAGCAACGGCTATTCGATTGATGCGCCTCGCGAAATCTGGCCTTATCGAGATTGGGTGATTCAAGCCTTGAATGCCGACATGCCCTTTGATCGATTCACCGTGGAACAATTGGCTGGCGATCTTTTGCCAAACGCCACGTTGGACCAGACCGTGGCCACCGGATTTCATCGCAACACGCAAATCAATCAAGAAGGCGGCATTGATCCAGAACAGTTCCGAATAGACAGCGTGTTTGATCGAGTGGCTACGACGGGCATGGTGTGGTTTGGCCTAACGGTCGGCTGTGCTCAATGTCACGATCACAAGTTCGATCCCATTTCTCAGCGCGAATTTTACCAGCTGTTTGCGTTCTTCAATAACCAGGACGAACCGTCCATCAAAGTCTATGCGAACGATATCGACGTCGACGCGCTGCAGGACGAACAACGCCAATTACAGCATGAATTGTCTGAACAGATCGATGCGCAACAAGCCGAATTCGCTCAATGGGAAGCCGCTTTGACCGCAGAAAATCGCCAGGCATTCGATCGAGCGACCCGTCGCGTTTTGGATATCTCGCCCGACAAACGCAATCCCGATCAACGTCGGCAGTTGTTTGCCAAATTCACTTCGGACGCGTTGTTACAAAAAAAGTTGGATCGTGTTCAGCAGATCCAACGTATTTTGAATGACGCGCCGTCCACGATGGTGTTAAAAGAACGATTAGAAGCACGTACGTCACACGTTTTGGTCAAAGGCGATTTCACTCGGCCGTCTGATGAAGTCTTGCCCGGCACATTGTCAGTGCTGCATCCGTTTGCTGCAGATCCAGCGCAAGCCAATCGATTGGATTTGGCCCAGTGGATTGTCAGTGATCAGAATCCGTTGACTTCGCGAGTGATCGTGAATCGGATTTGGCAGCAGTATTTTGGCAAGGGCTTTGTGGAAACGGAAAATGACTTTGGACTACAAGGTTCGTCGCCAACGCATCCCGAATTGTTAGATTGGCTGGCGGTGGAATTTCGCGAACGTGGTTGGAGCCTCAAAGCGCTGCATCGATTGATTGTGACGTCGCACACGTATCGGCAGAGTTCGATTGATCGGCCCGAATTGCAACAGCACGATCCGCAGAATTATTTGCTCGGTCGGCAACAACGTTTGCGACTGGACGCGGAAGTCGTTCGCGATACCGCGCTGACGATTAGCGGTTTATTGAGCCAAAAGTTGGGTGGCCCGCCGGTCTATCCGCCCATTCCGGACGGCGTGATGAATCAAGGACAAGTCAGCCGTTCGTGGAAGGCGAGTGAAGGAGAAGACCGTTATCGCCGAGGCCTTTATACGTTTGTCTATCGCGCCACGCCGCCGCCTTCTTTGAACGTGTTTGATGCGCCAGACGGTTTCAATTCGTGCACTCGACGCATTCGCAGCAACACGCCGCTGCAAGCCCTGACACTGATGAACGATCCGGCGTTTGTGGAATTTGCGACGTCCTTACAAAAGATGGTGGAAGAAAAAGGCATTGAATACGCGTTTCGGCGTTGTACGGCTCGGCGTCCCAGCGAAGACGAGCTTTCCGTTCTGGACGAACTGGATTCGCTGACCGTCGCCAGAATTCTGTTGAACTTGGACGAAACGATCACTCGCGAATAGTTCGCTTGCCACTGCAATATCGAGACAAAAAGTCAGACGGCCAATCGTTCGCAATTCTGCAACGCGCCTTCTTGGATACCGGTATCCGCTTTTTTGGTTGGTCGTTAGAATGACAATTCGGCGTTGGGTTATCGATTTGTATTTCCTTAGATTCTTCAATTCTTGTGAACGAACCTCATTCAAAACGAATTGCCATTATTGGCGGTGGCATCACTGGGCTAGCGGCTGCCTTTCGCTTGAACGAATTGCAACCTTCTTGGAAGGTGACGCTGCTGGAAGCCCAGGACCGACTGGGCGGCATTCTGGGCACGCACCATCAAGACGGCTTTTTGATTGAACAAAGCGCGGACAACTTTCTGGCCGGTCCTAACATGCCGTACGCCGAGGCGGTTTGTCGGCGAGCAGGCTTTGCGGATCAACTGCTGGAAACTGACAAACGTTATCGCAAAGCGTTGGTGCTGTCGGGCGGCAAACTTTATCCCGTGCCGGACGGCTTCCAACTGATGACGCCTTCCAAAGCGTGGCCCATTCTAACGTCCGGGCTGCTTTCACCGGCGGGCAAATTGCGTTTGTTGCGAGAACGTTGGATTCCGCCTCGCACCGACGACGCTGATGAAAGCCTGGCATCTTTTGCTCTACGACGACTTGGGCGCGAAGCCTACGAAAAACTGGTCCAACCGTTGATTTCCGGCATCTATACGGCTGATCCGGAACAGCTGAGTATGCAAGCGGCGTTGCCTCAATTCGTACAGATGGAGCGAAAATTCGGCAGCCTCACCAAGGCGGCCACAAGCGGTTCGAAGCAAGCGCAAACCAAGGCAGCCGACAGTGGTGCTCGATACAGCCAGTTCCTCGGCCCCAAGCTCGGCATGCAATCGTTGATTGATCACTTGGCCAAAACCATTGCGTTCGAACGGTGTCTGACTAATTCGCCTGTCAGCGCTTTGCGACGGCAAGAGACTACGGATGCGGCGAATGGTGGTTCGTGGCGAATTGCGACTTCACAAGTTCAAGATTCGTTTGACGGAGTGATCTTGACGACGTCGGCCCATGCGGCCAGCAAACTTTTGCAACCGGTCAAGTCATCCGTTGCAGAATCACTGGCCGCCGTAACACATGCCAGTTCCACGGTGGTCGTGTTGGCGTTTCCGACGTCGGCCTTTCCAGAACCGCTGCAGTCGTTTGGATGCGTAATTCCCGCTTCTGAAAGGCGTCAGATTTTGGCGATCAGTTTCACTAGCATGAAGTTTCCCGGCCGAGCGCCCGATGGATGGCACATGTTGCGAATCTTCTTAGGCGGCGCGTTGCAACCAGAACTAGCCAAATTGTCCGACGAAGAATCGGTCCACATTGCAACGCAGGAAGCGCGTCAAATTTTGCAACTACAAGGCGAACCCCAAGTGCTGAAAGTAGTGCGTTGGGCGGACACCATGCCTCAATATCATGTGGGACATCCCAACCGCATGGCCACGCTACAACAAAAACTTGCCGAACTTCCCGGTCTGGAAATCGCCGGCAACGCCTTCGCCGGCGTCGGCATTCCCCAGTGCGTCAAAAGCGGTGAAGACGCAGCAGAACGGTTGATTCAAACGTTGACCGGCTTGGGCTGATTAGACTAGCGGCTCAATTGGTTTGTAGTCCCGCCTTTAGGCGGAATTGTTCTCGTTCGAATGTACGCCTACAGGCGGGACTACGTACGACCTGCGCCGACAGATAACGTCAATGTGACGCTGTCTATATAATCTTTGCCGTTGCACGCCAGCCACCGCTCGCCGAACTAATTTCACATTCTTCAATGCTCACTTTTCATTTTGCAGTTCCATGTTCCACCGGGTAGCCCCAGTTGCTCGCAACTGCTGGGTTTCTCGGAAGCTTTGACGGAGGTGTGCATTCGCCGGAGTATTCCCTCGCCCTTGGTCCCTCGCTCACGCGTTTTGAAGTTGCGGTTTTTCATAGCCCGACGCGTTAGCAAGGGGAAAACGAACTGTTTCTCTGGTCCCTCGCTAACACGCGTCGGGCTAGGAGATGCCGCCGGAAACCGCAAATGCGCAACTACAAAACGGACGTTTCGGGCTATGGAAAAGCGGAGCTTCAAGACTCGCGTTTCGAGCTAACAGAACAACGCCGACCAGTTAAGGCTGCTTCAAAAACCTTGCGTTCGATTCAGCCGACTGATCTGATCATTCAATGTCAACCAATCGTAGATCAGACCGATCCCGAGCAATCCGCCGGTCAACAGATAAATGACGCCTGTAATCCACTTGCCCATATAGAAGCGGTGGAAACCCAATACGCCAGTGATAGGAAAGGCCAACAAAAACCACGCGACGTTGTAGTCTAGCGGCCCAAACTGAAACTTGCGGTCCGCTTCCTCTTCCATGCTGGGAATCAAAAACAAATCCACAATCCAACCGACGCCTAGCAGGCCAAAGGTGAACAGCCACAGAATGCCGGTCAGCGGTTTGCCAAAATAGAAGCGGTGAGCGCCCATAAAACCAAACAGCCAAGCGACATATCCCACGGCTGCGTGGTGTGTATGCTGCGGAACGTGTTGGTAGACGACGTGACTGGCCATGCGACCGAGTGCTCCTGAATTTCTTGGTCCATTCGAACGAAAAGATCCTGGACGAATATTCGCTGGATCACCGCAACTATTTCCATTATTCTCGGCGAAAGGCTCATAAGCAAAGACTTTCCGTTCGCGCCGAATTTGCCATATTCGATTTCACCTTCCTAGAAAACCGGTTGAAAACTTTCGTGACAGCGATTTGGCCGTTATCATAAGACGATTGGGTGATTTGCCGTCGTTCGATTCGTGGCATCTGCTTCCCAAGAAACCCAGCCCCAGCGTATCCATCGCCGCTTGTTCCCACCACCAGCCAGAAAGCTAAAACCTTCATGCTCGGTCATTCGTTTTTTAGTCACAACCTCGCTGGACAGCGCCACATTGACGCTTTCTGCCCGCGTAAGTCGTTCGTAGTCCCGCCTTCAGGCGGAATTGGTTTTACAAGAAATTTCCGACTAAACGCGGGACGACGAACCAAGCATGGCGCTGCCCAAGTAGTCATGTCTGTCATGTGTCTGTGGTTGTTCATGGCGTCCGCAGCGCCGGCCAAGAACGTGGTGCTGTTCATCACCGATGATCAGAGTCCGGACCTAGGTTGTTACGGCAACCCTATTGTTAAGACGCCGTATATGGATGCGTTGGCGGCTGATGGAGTGCGGTTCACGCACGCGTTTTGCACCACGGCCAGCTGTAGCGCCAGTCGCAGTGTCATTCTGACGGGCCTACATAATCACGCCAACGGGCATTATGGACATCAACATGCGTATCACAAATTCAGCAGCTATCCGCACATTCAATCGTTGCCGGTGATGCTGGGCCGACTGGGATATCGGACGGCTCGAGTGGGCAAGTATCACGTCGCGCCGGAAGAAGTCTATCAGTTTGACCAAGCTATTCCGGGAAATTCGCGCAGTCCGGTGGAGATGGCCGATAACTGCAAAACTTTCATCCAAGATAGTGACGAACCGTTCTTTCTACTGTTCGCCACATCGGATCCGCATCGCAGTGGTGACGAAGCGACCGAATTGCCTCATCATCCCAACCGCTTTGGCAATCGACCGAACAATCCGTATCCCGGCACCACCAACGTCGACTATTCGCCGGACGAAGTCATCGTGCCGCCGTTCTTGCCCGACACGCCGGAATGTCGAGCTGAAATTGCGCAGTACTATCAAGCGATTACGCGGATCGACCAAGGCTTGGGACGCTTGGTGCAAATCCTGAAAGAGACAGACAAATGGGATGATACGTTGTTCATTTTTACTTCTGATCACGGCATGGCCTTTCCCGGTGCCAAGACTACGGTGTATGAAGGCGGTTTGCGAGTTCCCTTCTTGGTGCGAAATCCCCAACTCGACGCTCGTGGTACGGTCAATCACGCCAT
>JAGQOZ010000152.1 GCA_020426955.1 Planctomycetales bacterium | reverse complement strand
TTTCAGGGAATGTACTCGAGTCCGAAGATCCAGAAAGGAGTGGCACAGAAGAACCAGCAGGATCTGGGCAGTGGGACTACAACAAGGTTGCAATCATCGATTGGCAATTGACTGCCAGTATTGACGGTAATGCCGCGCTCCCGCAGTTGAAAACAGGATTCAATCTTGATTGGACTGTGAGCAACTTTGGTGACTTATTAGGCAACGCGCCTCAAATCGAGTTCGCTAATGTTCAAATGAACCTTGGTTCGTTCCTGAGTGATTTCCTCCGGCCGATTGTCGAGAATATTAACAACACGTTGGATCCGGTCCGACCTGTTCTGGACGTGCTGACAGATCCAATCCCAGTCATTAGCGATCTCGGCGGACCTGTGACGCTGCTCGATTTGGCGGACTTCTTCGGCTATGGCGATTACAACGACTTCATCTATGCCGTGGATGACATTTCCGATCTGGCTCAGCAGTTAAGCGAGATTAGCGGTGACAACAACTGGATCGACCTAGGCGGCTTTAATGTTGACGGCGCCCTCGCAGGTTCTACTCGTGGAAGTGGTAACCTGACTGCAGCAGTGAATGCCGTTCAAACCTTTGAGACCATTCGCAGTCAGATCGATGCATCACCGCAACCAGCACAGGCCGCAGCATTCAATAGTTCCGTTGGATTTTCCGGCGGCGGCGGGTTCAAGTTCCCAATTCTTGAAAATCCTTCCTCGGCCTTCGGCTTACTGCTTGGCCAGGACGTGACGCTGTTTGGCTACGACATGCCTGCGCTGGTAGCCCAGTTTGAATACAGTCAGTTCTTCCCCGTCTGGGGACCGATCGGAGCACGAATCACGGGAAGTGTCGGTGCGGAATTTGATTTTGCCTTCGGTTTTGACACCTACGGCATGAGGCAGTTTGCCGAGAACGACTATCAATTCCCAGAGCAGATCTTCAACGGCTTCTTTATCAGTGATACCGCCTCCGTCGATGGCACAGGTGCCGACGTTCCCGAGGTCACACTATCGGCAGCTCTGAAGGCGGCCGCCGAGGTTAACGTCGCAGTGGCCCGGATTGGTGTTGGCGGCGGGATCGGGATGGATGTGTTCTTTGACCTGCACGACAACAATAATGATGGGAAGGTGCGTGTTGATGAAATCATCGAAAACTTCAACCTTGGTCCCATTCATGTGTTTGATGTGACGGGCCAGGCGAAAGCCTTTCTGTTCGCCTACTACGAAATTGGTTTCCGAGCATTCGGCAAGTGGGTCAAGATTGCCGGCGATGAATATGAGCTCGCTGAAGTTGTACTTCTCGACTTCTCACTACCTCGACCCGAATCAGCACCGAATGACATTTCGTATGTCGATAACGGTGTTCTTAAGTTCAATACAACCAATGAGGCTGATCAAATCGTCGTCAGACCTGGTTCTGCACCAGGCCAAATATTCGTCAGCGTGAATGGACGGGACGAACCCACGGGAGGCAATCCTCACACCGGCGTCACTTCGATTCTGTTTGAAGGGCAAGGTGGAAACGACCGGTTCACCGTCCAATCGGGAATCTCTGTTCCAGTGACTGCCCACGGTGGTGACGGAAATGATGTCATCACCTTGGGTGACGTCACTGTGGAAGTCACTGGAGGCAAAGGAGATGACATCATCACACTGGGGGCGGGGCCAGCAACCGTTCGCGGCGACGAAGGTGATGACGATATCACAGGTTCCGACGGAGCCGACACCATTTACGCCGGCGCCGGTCGTGACCTGATCAAAGCACGTGGCGGCAACGACCGAATCCATGGCGACTCGGGGGCCAACCGAATCGAAGGGGGGGACGGCGCAGATGTAATTGATGGCGGAACAGACGGAGATTTCATTGATGGCGGACGAGATAACGACACTATCCTTGGTAATGGCGGAGATGACGAGCTTGTCGGCGGATTCGGGGATGACATTTTGATCGGTGGTGCTGGTGCCGACAGACTTGACGGCGACCGCGGCGACGACCTGCTGATTGGCGATAGTATTTCGGTTACACCTGCCTATGGTGTTGCGATCGCGGAATCGAGCCTCAGCGGCAACGGCAATGATGTTCTTCTGGGTGGTCGTGGCAGTGACTACATCTTTGGAGGCGGTGGCAATGACCGTGTCGATGCGGGGAGTGGCGATGACTTTGTCTGGACCCACTCCGGCTCTGACGAGATCTCGTTAGGCACTGGTGTTGACTGGGCTGACGGAGGTATTGGAGACGACGTTATTCGCGGTGATGAAGGAAGCGACATACTTATCGGAGGTTTGGGCGCGGACACAATCTATGCCGGAACGAATGCTAGCGGCGGTGGATCGACTTCTGACGAAAACGTCATTTACGGTGATCTCGAGAATTCAGATCCTGGAGACGGAAATGAGTCAAACGCGGACACCATTTACGGCGATGTTGGCATCGGAGGAACTCGCGACAATCAGCCGTACTTTGGTGACCTAATCTACGCCGGTTCAGGATCTGACAAAGTCTACGCGCTGGGAGGCACCAACCGAATCTTCCTTGGTGCCGGCAATAACGTTGCGACTAGCGGTGCGGGCAACGATGAAGTCTTTGCTGAGGACGGCGACGACACAATCACGATCAGCGGTGGTAACAACACAATCAACGCAGGTGATGGCGACAACACGATCTTTACCGGCTCCGGCTTCGACAACATCACCACGGGAACGGGGAGCGACATCATCAATGCGGGCAGCGGAGGCTCGGTTGCGAACCCTCAAGTTATTCACGCTGGAGGCGGCGACAATCGAGTGACCACGGGTGACGGCGTCGAGCGAATCACGACTCTCGGAGGCAACGATACCATCGCCTCAGGCGATGGACAGAAGATGATCGATGCAGGCGAAGGTGACAATGTCATCAGCGTTGGCACTGTTGCCAGCGGCACGTCGACGGTCGTCGTCGGCAGCGGCAACGACCGCATCACCATGGGAGACGGAGACAAGAAAATCACTGCAGGTGCGGGGCACAACGTTATCCTAGCTGGCAATGGAACTTCTAGTATTACTACGCTTGAAGGCAACGACCGCATCACCACTGGTAATGACCGGGACATCATTATCACCAGCGGTGGAAACAATACGATTCGTTCGGGTGGTGCGCGGGACTTTGTGCAAACCGGTTCTGGTGAAGACCAGATCTTCGGTGAAGGTGGCGATGACATCATACTGGCCGGAGGCGGCGATGATCGTGTCAGTGGCGGCGATGGCAACGACTTGATTGTTGGTGACTACGGTGACGATGATCTCTCTGGGGATCGCGGCAAAGACTTGTTGTGGGGTGGATTACCTGACGACATTCAGGCCATCTGGGGCATAGGCACCTTCACAACCTCAACGCCGCCGGTGTGGAATGAGATCCTTCATACTGAACAGGGCTTTGGCTGGTTTGACATCGACTTCGACTTGGCAGCAGTAAGTGTTCAGGGATCCAATTCTTTCGTAGTGCCGAGTGAGCTTGCGGATGCCAATAAAGTTTCTGTCGATCACCGAAGTATCGAAAGCCAGTATTCGGTCACTTTGCAAAAAATTGTTCCAATCGCACTCTCGTCATTGAATTCCCTGCAGATTTCTGCGTTGGCAGGGCGACAGGCCTCCGCTCCAAAAGCTGGCGATGGTGACGGCTTCGACACACTCAACGGCGGTGATGATACCGACTGGATATTCGGCGGTGGTGATGCGGACTTCGTCGACGGCGGCGCAGGTTCGGATTACATCCACGGCGGTCGTGGCGACGACCGACTGCTTGGCGGTCTTGGGGAATCACTTGGCGATGGAGGCGACGACGTCATCCGTGGCGGATTGAATAATGACATTCTCCGCGGTGGGGATGGACTCGACTTATTGTTCGGTGACGAAGGCGACGACCTGGTCTATGGCGACGCGGGGAATGGACTAGGTGGTCTCGGACAGATTCTTTGGGGTGGCTCTGGAGACGACACACTTTATGCGTTTGCAGGATACGATGCGGCCATCGAAGCAACGAAGACTGGTGACCATCTGATCGGCGGAAGCGGCGAGGACTTGTTATACGGAAATCTGCGAAAAGATTTGCTGGATGGCGAGGGCGACGCTGACTTCCTGCACGGCGATTACCTGGATGGTCCAATCTACGCTCAAAATGTTCGTGCGGCGACCACAGGTGGCGACGACATCCTGCTCGGCGGTTCCGGGGAGGATCAACTCTTCGGTGGCGGCGGCGACGACATCTTGCGCGGTGGCGAAGGTGGTGACTCGCTCGAAGGCATGGATGGGAACGATGCACTGATCGGTAACTCCGGCATCGACATTCTGACTTTGGACGTTGCTAACAATTACACGGTGACCGGTGGCGATCGCCTGTTTGGCCACGATGTTTCGGAATCAACGTTGGCGACTTTTGCGGACGCAGGTGCGGACGATGCGGCTGACATCGTGCTGCTGCAAGGAGATGCACAAGTCGATATCAATGGGAACCCACTGTTCCATGATGATATTTTCTTGTCGGGAGACTTCGATTCAGGAAATCTCAACATTACTTATCGCTCCGGAAGTGCGCGAGATTCGGTTACCGGACAACTTATCAATCCCGTATCCAACCCTCGGCCCATTCTGGCGGGGATCATGCCGAGCGTCGAGCAAATCCAGATCGCTGGATTGATGGGAGACGACGTCCTATCGGTTCAAGGGCTAACGGGAAC
Organism: Planctomycetales bacterium; assembly: GCA_020426955.1. Classification (GTDB taxonomy): domain Bacteria; phylum Planctomycetota; class Planctomycetia; order Pirellulales; family Pirellulaceae; genus JAGQOZ01. Next base: position 6,320 of record JAGQOZ010000152.1, on the reverse strand, counting down.
TGCAGCCGCATCGGGCAACGAGGCTGTCTCGTACACCGCGATGGTGGGTGGAGGACCTGGTAATGATATTCTGTTAGGTTCGCCAGGAGATGATCGACTGGACGGTGGACCAGGAAGTGACCGTATTTATGGGTTTGCCGGTAACGATCGTCTTTGGGGGGATTATTTCAACGGCAATGCTTCGTTCGATTCGGACGAACTCTATGCTGGCGAAGGCTACGATGACTTGATTGGTGGATCGGGAGACAACATCCTGAGCGCGTGGTCATTCAATCCGACTCTTGATTACACCGACAGCTCTACCGGCGTTGCCTTGCCGACCAACTATACGAGCGAGCAATTACGTAACTCCTTGATGTATCGCGGTAATTGGGCTGCAAAGTCCAACACTGACTTTGGTGTTTTCAACGGAACCGTTGGTCCGACTAGCGTGAACAACGGATCTCTCGAAGACACTGGATTGAATCGCATGCTTGGCAATAGTTCGGCCAACTCCGAGCAGCTTTACGGTGGTACCGGACTTGATTTCCTTTATGGAAATGGTGGTGGGGGCGCGTTGGGTGACGAACTTTATACCTATCGCGGTGAACGCTTCGGTGAAGGTCAGATGATGCCGTGGGAGGAAGATGACGCCTGGAAAGAATATGCAAAACAAACGGATGCGGTTTGGTATGTCGGTGCCGGAACCGGCCTAAGCGACGGGGATGACACCGTCGAGATTGACTACGTGACTGATCCCACCAGCACACTGTACGGGCGCCACATCGTATCGATAAAACAAGACGGTACAACAAATATATACCAGTTCGGTCGAAGCCTATTTCAGCCCATTCCCAAGAATGGTGATCCAGAAACCAATGCGGCCCTAGCCAAAGAAAATAACGAACAGTTCTTTGATGTTGAAAATGTTGCCTATCGTTGGGATCCAGCTTCCGGCCGTCTTTTCCGGCAAACGCCAGAAGAGCGACGCGAGAACGGATTAGGAGCAGTAAGCGAAACAGATCTTGGTGTAACAGTTTTGCCACCAGAAGGCGATTTCCTCGCCATTCTCATTGATACACTCGACGGCAACGACACCGTGTTGGTTGGCGAGACTGTCCAGAAATCGGTTTGGGTCGATGCTGGTCCCGGAAACGACCTCGTTCGCATGGAACCCAGATTGGCTTACCTGCCGGACGAGACAGATCGCTATGGAGTTCGGAATGACATTCCTGCAAACGCTCATCCGCTTGGTCGCCTTGATACTACGACGACAGGCACCCGAACGGATCGCACATTTACTGGATTGACGATTGACAGTGCAACGGATGTCAATGGTCACGAGAATTCGGAAGTAGATTGGTTTACGTTCACCCTGAACTCTGCTCCGGTGGATGGAGACAGACTGCAGCTTTCGGTCGGGGGGGTAGGAGCAGAAAAGACTACAGGTCAGACATCGTACGTGCCGAAGCCGCAACAATTGCAGATCGATCTTTACGCGAATATTGCTCCCGCGTGGCGAGCGTCTTCAAACTACGCTGGTATCAATAATGTCCCATTCTCGCTTACCATTCCCAAGGTTCAGGGAGCTGTTTTTGAGACAGAGAATGGCGTGGAGCTAACACAAGGGCGTACATACAATTTGATCTATGCCGCAGATCAGTTAGCTTCGTCGGATCGAATTACAGAGAACGAAGTTGGGTTGATGAACCTAGCGGTGCCATCGAGTGGATCAATAGAAGACCCGGCCAACGGATTCCGTATTGGCTCTGCGGTTACAGCAGATCGCGTCGCCGCGATTGACCTTTCTGATTTGGAAGCGGAAGTTACGTACTATATCCGTGTTCAAGATTTGGGGCATATCACGGGTGAGTATTCACTCAGCTATCTGAGCGTTAGCACGCCCGACATCTACGAGAGTTCATCGTCACCGAACAGCAACGCCGCCAATGCGGTTTCATTGCCTGCTCCCGCTTCCATCAGCAGAATCGAAAACTTAACTCTTCCCACATTGCAGCGAGCCCAGAGCGAAGGTGACTGGTTCAGGTTGCCGCTAGGTGGCGCTACTGGCACCATCGCGGTTTCGTCGCATGTACCAGGTCGAACGGTGAGCATTGAACTGCGAGATGCAGATGATCTGTCTCTTGTGCCCGGCGTTGCACCTGGGGCGTCGCTTTCCCTACCGTCGAATCTTACTGGCGACTATTTCATCAAAGTAATGGCAGATGGACCTGTCCGCTATGACTTAGTGTTTGAAATTGCTCAGGCGCTCGCAGGTAGTGGCAAACCGGATGATCCATACCGCATCACCGACCTGGATCGATTGAAGGCGACAAATTACACCGTCAGCCCAGGAACTGAGCCGAGCGGACCGGAGGCGGATGCAGAGGCAGTGTTTTATGAGTTCTCACTTGCAGAGCAAGCTGAACTAGGCGATGCGATCGGCATACGCAATCTCGTTGAATACGAACCAGATAAGTTTGCCGCTTCGCCCGAGAATCGTCTGCGCATGCAATTGATTGACAGCGCGGGCACGGTGCTGCAGGAAGTCGAATCCACCGATGCGGATCCGCAAGCAACGTTGGACCTTGCGGGATTACAACGCGGTACGTACCGTGTTCGTGTCGAGTCAGCTTGGCGTTGGGATCCTGAGTTGCAAGTTTTTGTTCCGCTGTCGAACCCAGATCCACTGGAGCCCGCGAATTTTGAATTCTATTCAGCAACCGGCGTCCGAACCGCTGGCACCCGTGAAGTTCGGGACGCACGAAGCTTTTCTAGGCAGGGCTATGCATCCCCACAGTCCATTCGACGCGATGTCATTCTGGGCGGAGACGACAACGACCACCTGCTGGGCGGCAGCGGGGAAGACTGGATCTTCGGCGGTGCTGGTGACGACTACCTCTCTGGTGGATATGACCAACAGGCAGAAGATTTGATTTTCGGCGGAACCGGCAACAACTACTTCATTCTAGTGCCAGACGATCTCGCGATTCAGAATGGCTTGCCGTTTGACAACGGAAACAGCGACTTGTTTATCGGCGGAAATAATCCCGACGAGGTGGACCAAGTCTATTATGTCGGCGGTGGGGTCGGCATCCGTGATTTCGTTACACTCGGTTTTGATCGGTTCCTTGGTCGCCACAAGGTATCAACGCTGGTATGGGATACGACAACGTCAGCGTTTGTTGCCTCAGACGGCAGTTATCAACAGCGATATGCGTTCTTCCGAGCGATCGATATTGAACGGACCGTCATCGATGGTGGAGATGCAAGCGATGTGATTCACGCAGACCCAGGATACTTGTTGGGAGGAGAGACCTGGGGCATAAGCGGTGGAGATTTGGCTGCTGGCGCTACAGCTTTCAATCGACTCGTCTTGATGGGAGGTCTTGGGCCAGACCTAATCCTCGGCGGTGCGGGCTCGGAGTCAATTGTTGGAGGCCGATTTGATGCGAGCGACACAAGTCGGAATTTTATAAGTGGAGGCCTCGGCGACGATTTTCTGCTCGGAAGTATCGCCAGAGACATGATGTACGGTGGCAGATTCCCGTATGAAGATGGGGCGCTGCTCGAAGAAATCGATGGGATTAGTATACCAACAGGGAAAATCCGACTAGGAACACCTGATGACGGGGGAATCCCTGACCCTACGCCACCAGCGCTTACTCCTTATGATGCGGCGGGGGATGTCTTCGATCCGGAACGGGCTAATCGAGACACTTTCATCCGTTCATTGCTGACCTTGACTGACACAGCAGGTGTCGGTCTAACGAGCGGTAGTGCTCCACAAGACTATTTGAGTAATGCGTTTGCCTTTGAAGGTATTTCCAGCTCCGACCAGCTTGAATCTCTGCAAAGCATTGGTGATTTCAATGGTGATGGGCTTGAGGACTTTATTGTGTCTGCAAGTTCTCAAGAATCACTAAGCTACGTTCTATTTGGTCCGGTCTATTCCGGGACCCTTTCAAGAACAGAAACAGAGCAGCCCGGGAACGTAGTCAAGATTCGAGGCGAAGAATGGGTCGTAACGAGGCTAGTCGAGGATGATCCCGACTTCGAAAATGAGTCTCATTTGAGGTCTCTCCGCGCAGCGGGCCGCGCTGATCAAGTCATCGATTCCGCACTTGGGCGATTTGTTACGGCTGGAAACCTGGTTGTTGTAACAGACGCTACAGGAAAGCCAATCGACAACTCAGCGACTGACTTGGTATTCGCAAGAATCACTGACGGGAACTTAGTGATTCGAGTTATCGCGGGTAATGGCAACGGCGCGAATGGCACGCGAACTTTGACTGCAAGTCAGAAGACGATCACTATTCCAATAGGTGGTTTCTCTACATCGCTCGACGATTTCAGCATCGTTGCCTTGGATTGGAACGGCGACGGAAACGATGAGTTGGTGGTCGTCGGAAAGCCAATCGCACCTTCTGCCACACAAGGTGTCGATGAAGCTAGGGTAGCCGGATTTGTCTTCAACGGTACGACGCTCCGAGCCAACACATTGGACATTACGGAAGTGGAGGCTGATTTCAAAATCCATACGGACACTACCAGTCGTGCTGATTTGCTCACACTTGGTGGTTGGGCACCTGAAAAAGTCGCGAGCAACCTCACGGCTGTTTCCGTTGGTGATGTGAACCAGGATGGCTTCGAGGATCTGATTCTAGGCGACTCTCGATACGCACAATATTCGGGAAGCAATCCATTGCGGGAAACGGAGGCAGACGAAAGTTTTGGCAGAACCTACCTGGTTCTCGGACGGGCTGAGATACCAACTGGAAATCAACCGATTCTGGCAGGCGTGAGTGGCGGTTACAGTGGATTGGCCCAATATGTCTGGCAGGGACGTGCATTGGGGGCATCTGTTTTTGCGACCGGAGACACTAATGCCGATGGCGCAGCGGACTTTGGGTTTACCAGAGACTTTGAAGCCCCCGGAGCAGCGAATTCCTCGCCCGGTAATGCCAATAACTCCACCGGGTCCATGTTCATTGTTGGCGGAACTCCTGCATACCAGACGGACTTCAGCTATCTGAATTCCAATGGAATCATTAATCCTCTCCAGGGAGCCGACAGCCAACAGCGCAATCGATTGCTTGGCGGAATGACAAAGTCCGTCACCGAATTAACTGAGTTGAATGCGCAGTCGATCACCACCGGAGATTTTGACGGAGACGGTCGAAATGACGTGATTGTTTCATTCGACAAAAGCAATGAGGCACGAGTATTTTACAGTTTCGCCGCTGACCCGCTCTCGGCTTCTTCGTCAACGCTGCGAACATTCGGTAGCCATGATGCGGCATTGAACGGAGAAGTTTCCGGCGATCGGTTCGGCCGACAAACACGCACGCCATATTTAGATCTCGACAATGATGGCATTTCAGACGTTGTGATTGGTGCACCAAACGCAGACGTCACAACAGCCAAACTTGCTGGTCAGTCTGACGCAGATGCTGGTCGTGTTTACGTCCTTTACGGCAGCGGCAGGCCCACTGAACTACCACCGAATCGACTTGAAACAACGCTTGCCAATCGGGAGATTCCACGAGCAGGTCTCTATCTGGTCGAAAGGCCAGACGGTCAACCATTCCCGTACTACGCGGAAGACACGGTTCTGACGCCTGACATCAATGAGCGGTGGTATTCCTTCACGTTCCAAGGTGATGGTCAGATCGGTGACTTCATCAAAATTCGGACGGTCAATGAGAACAACCAACCGATTAGCCGGCCGGCGCCTAGCCGACTGTTCTCAAGCAATCAGTCTACTGCCTACAACGGTCTGAAGAATCCGGATGATGATTCGCTTGAGCCAACAGTAGAACAACTCCTTGACCCGATGCAAAACGTGTTGCCGATTTCGGTTGCTGCTCACCGTAGTTCACTTGGGGCATTGCAGGCACAACCTGATGGAAACGGCAATTGGGGACTTGGCGATGATGTGGATCCAACGACACTGCTGATTGACCTGGACCTCTCAAAAGTCTTTGATCTGGTGGAGTCACCGGATGAACTTGTGGAGTCAGCGAATCTTTCGTTCGCCTTTGGCCATGCTGCCGTAGAAGCTTTAACGGGCTGGATGCAGGTTGAAGTTTTGGATGCCGAGAGCTTTGGCAGACTTTCCATCGGCGACGCAACCGCCGCTGCCGACCGATTCCGCCCCGCACCGAGTACCTTAAATCGCGTTACCAGCGATAGCCCCTTGTACGGTGGTTCGTTCCCCGGTTCGGGTGCGGCCCCAGCAACGTTTGATCTCCGCCAGGAGATTGTCGATGCTTTGTCTGCTGGTAAGACGCGGTTAAAGCTGCGAATCACATCCAATGTTTCAACCCCGTTGCAGATTG